>JBAYST010000009.1:0-26122 GCA_041676005.1 Bacilli bacterium
CTTAAAATCTCCTTTTAAAAATGAACAATTGTTACTTTTGGTCGCTCCTAAAGTTTCGACCAAGTATTTAAAAAGAGCGGAATCTTATGAAGAAATCGCTCGCTATATCAAAACTTTTGTTTCGCACAAAGTCGGAAACTATATGATTTATGCTCCGAGTTATGAATACCAAGAGAAAATTTATCCATTTTTGAGTGAAGATAAAAATTACCAACTCATTCTCCAAAGAAAAGAGATGGATGACGAAGAGAAAGAAAATTTCATCAAGCAGTTCGTCCCCAATCCAAAAAAGACGACGATTGGTTTTGCGATTATCGGGGGTTCGTTTGCAGAAGGAATCGATCTCGTCGAAGATCGTTTAATCGGAGCGGTGATCATCGGTGTTGGCCTCCCAAAAATAAATTTCGAAAGCGATCAAATTGCAAAGCACTTCAATGAACGAGGCCTACCTGGAAAAGATTACGCTTATACTTATCCAGGAATGAATAAAGTGATGCAAGCTGTCGGAAGAGTGATCAGAGGTGAGAAAGACCGTGGAGCAGTGCTTTTGGTCGATGAAAGATATATGCAGAGCCAATATCAAGACTTGTTTAAGAAAGAATGGAGTGATTACCGCGTCGTTTTTAACGACGATGAATTAGAAGATGAACTGCAAACATTTTTCATCAATGATGATAAAACTAATGCTAACAAAGGTCAGTTGTAATAATATATTAGAGTTATGAGCTCCCCACAAAACAAAATTCGAAATTTTTCTATCATCGCGCATATCGATCACGGTAAGTCCACTTTAGCGGATCGAATTTTATCTTTGACTGGCGCAATCGAACAAAGAGAAATGAAAGAGCAACTCCTCGACTCGATGGAATTAGAAAGAGAGCGAGGGATTACGATCAAATTAAACGCTGTCACTTTGAAGTATAAGGCCAAAGATGGCGACGAATATATTTTCAATCTCATCGACACTCCAGGGCATGTTGATTTTGCCTATGAGGTATCTCGCTCACTTGCAGCATGTGAAGGAGCGATTCTCGTCGTTGACGCAACGCAAGGAGTTGAAGCGCAGACATTGGCAAATGTCTATCTCGCCGTTGACAATAATTTAGAAATAGTCCCTGTCATCAACAAAGTTGATTTGCCTAGTGCGATGCCCGAACTCGTCAAAGAAGAAATCGAACAGAGAATCGGCATTTCATCTGCTCAAGCCGTAGAGATAAGCGCTAAAACCGGAGCAAACATCGAACAGGTTTTAGAAAATATCGTCAAATATATTCCGGCTCCATCTGGAGATGAAAACGGTCCTTTAAAAGCTTTAATCTTCGATAGTTATTATGATTCTTATCGAGGAGTTATCATTTTGATTCGGGTTTTTGATGGGAGTGTCAAAGTCGGCGATCACATCAAATTGATGGCGTCAAAAAAAGATTATTACGTGACCGAAGTTGGAATGCGCTCGCCACGAGAAATCAAACTTGACGAGCTTTCCGCTGGTGAAGTCGGATATTTATGCGCCCAAATCAAAGACATCAAAGATGTGCGGCCAGGAGAAACAGTCACTTCTTTTGATCATCCAACTCCGCATGCTCTTCCTGGTTATCGCAAAATGAATCCTATGGTTTACTGTGGACTTTATCCAGTCGATAACGATGATTATAGCGATTTAAAAGAAGCTTTGGATAAACTTTGTTTAAACGATTCTTCTTTACAATATACACTCGAATCTTCACAAGCTCTTGGCTTTGGATTCAGATGTGGTTTTTTAGGTCTTCTCCATATGGATATCATTCAAGAAAGATTAGAACGAGAATATGGACTAAACTTAATTTTAACCGCGCCGAGCGTCATTTATCACGTCTACACAAGCGATGGAAAAATGTTAGAACTCGAAAATCCGAGTGATCTTCCAGATCTTTCGAGCGTTTTAAGAATTGAAGAACCTTACGTTAAAGCAGCGATTATGTCTCCAAAAGAATATGTCGGTCCGATTATGGAATTATGTCAATCGAGGAGGGGGATTTATCAAGACCTCGAATACTTTGACGAGACAAGAACTATTATCACTTATGAAATTCCTCTTTCTGAAATCATCTTTAATTTCTTCGATAAATTAAAATCTTATACGAAGGGTTATGCATCTTTGGATTACGAATTGAGCAAATACAAACCGGGAAATTTGGTGAAATTAGACATTCTTTTAAATGCTCAACCAATCGATGCTCTGTCTTCAATCATCCATCGTAATGATGGATATAATCGAGGTCTAGCGATTATCCAAAGATTAAAAAGAATCATCCCTAAACAACAATTTGAAATTCCAGTTCAAGCTGCAATTGGGGGAAAGGTCATTGCGCGAGTCGACATTAAAGCAGTCCGAAAAGACGTCCTTGCTAAATGCTATGGAGGAGATATCTCAAGAAAGAAAAAACTCCTTGAAAAGCAAAAGGAAGGTAAGAAGAGAATGAAGAAAATCGGATCAGTCGAAGTTCCGCAAGAAGGATTCATGGCCATTCTCGGTCTAGATGACAATTAGTAGTTTTTTAGTATTTTTATTGCGCTAATTTAGAAACTTTTATAAAATAAAGCGAGGTAATAATATGGCAAACAATGATTTAGCAATTCGCTTTACCGAAGATAAATATGCGACCAAGAACGAAGTCGCTAAGGAACTCAAAACTCCTTTGGTCGATTCTTTTTGGAAAGTCATCACGGATTATCGCGCTTTTTTCACTCGGCCTTTGACTTTAAAATCTCTCGATGGAACCTCGTTTTTTTATTGCGGTTCACAGACGATAGGCGGAACGATCAATCAACTTGAGGCTAAATTAGTCAAACTATTTTCTAAATATACGAATCTCAATTTTAAAAATGGAGACATTCGCTTATTCAACTTAAAATGCGATATAGAATCTTTAAATGCCATCGCTCGTAAGCACGGTCTAGAAGTCGATGATAATTATTTGAGAAGTTTACTCGATGATAAAGTGACTTCGATCGCTAGTAGTCATGCTGTATTAGCAAACTATGCTAAAGCACTTAAGGAAGCTCACCGAATTTTTTCTACTCCGATCACTGAAGATTTTCTTGCTAACATCTATTTGAAATTGACCGGAAGCAAGGAACTGATTTCTTTTTACCGGACTAAAAACGATAGCAATCCGGAAAACAAAATCGTCATCGACCGGCTTTACACTTCTGCGCCTTTTGAAACGATTGAGCCGATGATGAATAACCTATTCAATTTCTTAGCGATGTCTAACCAGAGCATGATCGTCAAAGCTTTTGCAGCTTACTATTTTATTAACTTTGTGAAACCATTTGAAAACAATAACGATGAACTCGCTTTAATTTTATTAAAGACGATTCTCGCCCATAGTGAAATCGATGAACTCGCTTTATATATTCCTTTAGAAAAATTGTTGAGTGATAAGCAAGAGATCATCGCTAAAATTTTTATCGAGGTTCAAAAGACAAATGATATCACCTACTTTTTAGATTATGGTTTCAAAGTTTTAGATGAAGCATTAGATCATTGCTTAGAAGAAATTAATAATTTAGATGCTCTAGCTTTGAAAGAAGATTATTTTCATGAAGCAAAAGTCGAAGCTGGAAACCTCTCTCTTTTTGACGAAGAAGATGTTATTTTAGATGAACCTGCCGAAGAGAAAATCGAGGAACCAGAAGTTAAAAAACTCGAACCAATTAAAGAAACTGTAAAAATTGAAACCGCTAAAGAAGGAGTGGGTGAACTCGCTTTATCGATCAATCTTCCTTACCTAGATGAAAAAGACGCGACAAGACTCGAAGAGCACTTGCTCGAACTCGATCCGGAATTAAAACGAGGACAAGCATATTTTTATGCTCGACATTGTACGATTGGAAAGCGTTATACTATAAGTCAATTCAAAAAAGCGCTCGGCTGTGCTTATGAGACAGCGAGAACTTCAATGGATTCTTTAGCAAGACTTGGTTATTATCGTCAAGAGATGATAAAAAACAAAAAAGTCTACACTCCGATTTCGAAAAAATAAAAAGGAAAAAATAAATTATGTTTAACATTCTAGCCGCTCTTGATCAATCCGTGATTATCTTACTCATCATTTTGGGAGTTTCTGCTGTCATCGCCATCGTCTCGTATATTCTTTATCGCGTTCTTCATCTAAAAATCAAAGATTCTGAGATCAAAGATGAAAAAGATATCGCCAAAGAAGAGCTCGATCGAATTTTAGAACCGATCGAAGATGAAGAACTTTCAAAAAAAGTCGCTGAATATGACGATGAAGAAGAAAATAAAGAAAAATAATTCTCGACCATCTGCCTTATATATCCATATTCCGTTTTGCAATCATCTCTGTAATTACTGTGATTTTTGTAAAGTGGAATATTTTCGTCATTGGGCGAAAGATTATCTCAAAGAATTATTTAAAGAACTCGATTCTCATAACATAAAATCGTTAAAAACGATTTACATCGGTGGAGGAACGCCAACTGCTCTAGATGATGATTTATTCGAGGAACTCTTAAAACGCGTCTTTAGCTACCTAAATGGGGTAAAAGAATACACAATCGAAGCTAATGTTGAAAGTTTGACGGAGAGAAAACTCCAATTGATGAAAAAATACGGGGTGAATCGTCTCTCGCTTGGTGTCGAGTCGACGGATGAGACGGTTTTAAAAGCGATCAATCGAAAGCACACGTATGCAGATATTAAAAAGATAATCCCGCTAGCGCGCTCATATGGATTTGACAACATCAATGTCGATTTGATTATGGGTTTACCAAACACAACCCTCGAAGATCTAAAAAAGGACATCGAGCGAATTCTTCTCCTTGAGGTCGAACACATTTCTACTTATTCATTGATCATTGAAAAGAATACAATTTTTTATCACCAAAACATCAAAAGGAAAACCGATGAAGAAGAACGAGCAGAATACGATTTAGTACACAAAATGTTGACCGAACACGGTTTTTTACACTATGAAATTTCAAACTTTGCAAAACCCGGCAAGAAAAGTGCTCACAATCTCACATATTGGAAAAACGAACAATATTATGGAGTCGGTTTAGGAGCGGCGGGATATCTAAATGGAAGGCGCTATCAAAATACTCGCGGAATCACTTCATATTTAAGAGGAAAAAGAATTCTTGAAAGCGAAGAGATTACACCTTTTGAAGATGAAGAATATTTTATCATCTTAAATTTACGGACAAGCGATGGAATTGACGATGAACTATTTTTTCAAAAATTCGGACATTCTTTCATCGAAACCTATCGTGCTAAAATTGCAGAATTTGTCGATAATGAAAGTTTAATTTTAAAAGACAAAACTATTTATCTGAGTTACAAAGGGATGATGATTTTGGATTTTATTCTTTTAAAAATCTTAAATTGACAATTATAACGACAAAAAAAACATAGACCGGGTCTAAATAATAATATTTTTGCGCAAAATTAGCACTTAAGAGTTGACAGTGCTATTTTTTCCGTTATAAAATGTTATCACTCAACGGAAAGGAGTGCCAAAGAAGAGTTTATGATTCTCAATCGTCGTGATCGAATTTTAAAACATATCGTCGAGCATTTTATCAAAACTGCACAACCTGTTGGTTCGCAGACTTTAATCGATGAATATCATCTACCTTATAGTGGTGCAACTCTTCGTAACGAGATGCTCAATCTTGAACAAGCGGGTTTTTTAGAAAAAGCCCACATCTCAAGTGGAAGAATTCCTTCTAGCGATGGTTACCGCTTTTATTGTGAACATCTGCGCGATAGAGAAGTCGGAGAAGACTTCAAACTCAATTTGCAGAGAGTTCTCGATGAACAAGCGAAGTCGATTGAAGATGTGATCAAAGAAAGCTCTCAAATTCTTTCGCATATGACTTCTTTGGTTTCGGTCGTTTTAGGACCTAGAACTAAAGAAGAACGTCTTGCGAGCATTCAACTTGTCCCGTTGAGCGAAAAAACCGCGACAGTGGTCTTTGTCACCAATCGAGGTTATGTCGAAAATAAAACGTTTGTCATTTCAGAGCAGATGTCGATGAATGAAGTCGCAAAATATTTAAAAATATTCAGCGACCGACTCGTCGGAACCCCAATTCATGATCTGATTGAGAAAATGGAAGCCATTAAACCGATTATCAATGGTTTTGCCCTTGATCACGAGGTCATTTACAAGGCTCTTTTTGAAGTATTTGTTCGTTTTGCTAATGAAAGACTTTCATTATACGGACAAAGAGAATTATTCAATCAACCTGAATTTTCTAAAGATGCCGAGCAAATCAAAAAGTTCATCAATCTTCTTGAATCACCTCAAAATCTTCTCGCTTTAGAAAAAAATGCTGATCGAGACTATAAAGAAGGCAATATTTCGATTCATATCGGAAGTGTAAACGAAGATGATCCGGACGTTTCGATTGTCTCTGCGAAAATCAACTTCGGCAATGAACCCGGAACGATTTCGATTTTAGGCCCGACCCGAATGGATTATGACAAGGTAGTCAGTTCTCTTGAATACTTTGCAAAAGAATTAGACAAATATTTTGGAAATGAGGAGGAAACACGTGAGCGAAGAAAAAAATAGAAAAGAAAACGGATGTCCGAATTGCGAACACGAGCAAATTAAAGAAGAATTGGATGTCAAAAAAAGGATCAAGGAAAAATTAGAGAGGAAAGATGAAGAAATCGAAAGCTTAAAAAAAGAAGTTGATCGTTATAAAAATGAATACTATCGAGCATTTGCGGATACCCAAAATCTTCGCAAAAACCTGGAAAGAGATCATCGCGACGCACTTAAATATCGCTCAGAAGGATTTTTGGAAAAGCTTCTTCCGGTCATCGATTCATTCAATATCGCCTTAAAAACAAAACCCGAAGATCCGGTTCTTAAAAACTATCTCAAAGGATTTGAATTCATCTATAGCAATATCTTAGAAGCTCTTCAATCCGAAGGAGTAGTGGAAATCGATCCAAAAATTGGAGACAAACTCAATACGAACACCATGCACGCAGTCGACGTGGAAGAAAAAGAAGGACCGCCTGATCTAGTCACGAAAGTTTATTCACTAGGAATGAAACTTCACGACAAAGTCATTAGACCAGCGATGGTCGTCGTTTCAAAACCACCGACTATAAAAGAAACAAACGAAGGTAATAATGCATCAGAAAAACTCGATGCTTAATAAAAAAAGGAGAAAAATATTATGGCAAAAGAAATTATTCTAGGTATCGACTTAGGTACCACAAACTCTGTAGTCAGTTATATGCAAGCTGACGGAAAAGTAAAAGTCATTCCAAATCCAGAAGGAACGAATACGACTCCTTCTGTGGTCGCCTTTAAAAAAGGCGGTGAAGAAATTCTTGGTAACGCAGCCAAAAGACAAGCTGTCACTAATCCAGACACCGTTTCTTCAATCAAAAGAAAAATCGGAACAACGGAAAAAATTCGTATCGGGATCCTCAAAAAGGATTTCACTCCACAAGAGATATCCGCTAAAGTCCTCGCATACATGAAAAAGTATGCTGATGACAATATCGGGCAACCGATCAAAAAAGCGGTCGTCACTGTTCCAGCTTATTTTAACGATGCGCAACGACAGGCGACAAAAGACGCAGGGGTGATCGCGGGTTTAGATGTTGTGAGAATCATCAACGAACCGACCGCCGCAGCTTTAGCCTATGGCTTAGAAAATAGCAAACCGGAAAAAATTCTCGTTTTCGACCTCGGAGGAGGAACATTTGACGTTTCGATTCTCGATATTGGAGATGGAACTTTCGAAGTCGTTTCAACTTCTGGCGATAATCACCTAGGCGGAGACGATTGGGATACAGTCGTCGCTGATTGGATAAAAGCCCAAATCAAAATTGAAACCGGAATTGATTTGACTGACAAAATGGCGATTCAAAGATTTAGAGAAGCTGCTGAAAAAGCGAAGATCGAACTTTCGTCTTCTCTTGAAACGGTGATTTCTCTTCCGTTCATCGGAATGAGTGCTAATGGTCCGATCAACTTTGAAACCAAACTCACTAGAGCTAAATTCCAAGATTTGACTAAACACTTACTGAAAAGATGTGAACAACCACTTAAAACTGCTTTAGCAGATGCGAAAATTTCTGCAAAAGACTTAGACCAAGTCCTTTTAATCGGTGGTTCGATTAGAATGCCAGCCGTTCAAGAATTGATCAAGGAAATGACTGGAAAAACACCAAACCTTTCAGTTAACCCAGATGAAGCTGTTTCTATTGGAGCTGCGATTCAGGGCGCGATCGTTTCAGGCGATGTCAAAGACGTTGTCTTACTTGACGTCACACCTTTGACACTCGGAATTGAAACACTCGGAGGAATTCTCACTCCACTCATCGATCGAAACACAACGATCCCAGTGACTAAAAGTCAAATCTTCTCTACAGCAGCGGATAATCAACCGGCAGTCGACATTTCCGTCTATCAAGGCGAAAGAAAAATGGCTCGTGATAATAAATTACTCGGCCATTTCCAATTGACCGGAATCAATCCGGCTCGCCGTGGACAACCGCGTATTGAAGTCACTTTCAGTATCGACGTTAACGGTATTGTCAAAGTCAGCGCAAAAGACTTGGACACTCAAAAAGAGCAAAACATCACTATTTCTGGTAGCGGTGGTTTGAGCAAAACCGATATCGATCGAATGATTCGCGAAGCCGAAGAAAATAAAGAAGCAGACGAAAAACGACGTGAAGAAGCAGAAGTTCGAAACAAAGCTGAAAATTACATCAATGAAATCGATGCGGCGATGTTAGAAAAAGGCGAAGGACTCGATCCGATTCAAAAAGATCAAACGCAAAAACTTCGAGATGAACTCAAGACTGCTTTAGATAACAACGATATTGAAACATTGAAAAATCGTTTACATGAACTCGAACAGGCTGCATCCTATATGCAAGGCGCTCAAGCTCATGCTCATGGCGAAAATTCAGGGAGCGACGAAACTCCTGGAACTAATCCAGATGATGTTGTCGATGCTGATTTCACTAAGAAAAACAACGATGCGGGTGGAAACACTGACGCCTAAAAACAAAACCAACATTTAGTCTTAAGGGGCAAAAGCCCCTTTTGACCTAAGAAAGGAACATCTATGGCAGAGAAAAGAGATCTTTACGAAGTACTCGGGATTAAAAAGACCGCGACGAAAGATGAAATAAAATCGGCATATCGTAAATTAGCAAAAAAATACCATCCTGATAACAAGGAAACTGGTAATGAAGCAAAATTTAAAGAAGTGCAAGAGGCTTACGATATTCTTTTTGATGATAATAAAAAAGCAACCTATGATCAATTCGGCCACGCGGCTTTTGATCAAGCTGGAAGAAATCCGGGGGCAAATCCATTCTCAGGCGGGTTCAGTGGTAATCCGTTCGGCGATGAAGGTATCGATCTAGGCGATATTTTCTCTTCTTTTTTCGGAGGTGGAAGCCAACGCTCGACTCGACAGAGCGGACCTAGACGCGGAAGTGATGTGATCATGCGGGTCAAAGTCGACTTTATGGATTCAATCACTGGGCGCGATATCACAGTTCCTTATACGTATGACGCGACTTGTCCGACATGTGGCGGAACTGGTGCTAAAAGCGCTAGTCATGTTCACACTTGCTCTAATTGTGGTGGTAAAGGATACGTCAAAGCCCAAAAAAGAACGCTTTTTGGAGCGGTCGAAACTCAAGAAACTTGTCCGGTTTGTAACGGAACTGGAAAAACGATCAGTGAAAAATGTCCGACTTGTAATGGAAATACTTATGTGCGGACTAAGATCGATTTAAAAGTCCATGTTCCAGCTGGAATTTCTAGCGGACAGCAAATCCGAGTTTCTGGAAAAGGCGGACGAGGCCATAACGGTGGGCCAAGCGGAGACTTATTTATCGAGGTAATCGTAAAACCTGATTCGAAATTTCAAAGAAATGGAAACGACATTTCCATGGAACTTCCACTCGACTTTGTCGATGCGATTTTAGGAATCAAAATCGAAGTCCCGACGGTCTATGGTAATGTAATCGTCAACATTCCAAGTGGAACTCAACCAGAGACGACAATTAGAATGAAGGGTTGTGGAGTCAAAGATTTAAAAACTCAAAAACCTGGTGATCAGTATATTAAAATTAAAGTTCAGGTTCCAAAGCATCTTACCAAGAAACAAAGAGAAACTTTGGAAAGTTATAAAGCTGAAACTTTGAACAAAACCAGTGAATCAAAATTCGATAAACTGAAGAAAAAATTTAAATAAGAATATTAGTCTTTCATAGAAGCCTCCCTAAATGTAGAGGGGGCTTTTTATGTATTCAATTTTACAAAACGAAACTTCGGATTGCGGTTTATCTTCAGTGCGCACTTTACTTGCTAACGCCCAGAGATCACCTTCATTTTTATATCTTGAAAAGAAAAAAGAAAAAGGTCCATATTCGTATTTGGAATTGATCGAAATCGCTGAGGATAACGGAGTGACACTCAAAGGGTTTCGCTTTTCAAATTTAGAAGAGTTCAAAAAAAGTAAAAAGAAAAACCAGGCGATTGTCACTTTAAAAATCAAGGAACAAAGTCATGCGCTCGTCATCGATAAAATCCGAAAAAATAAAATTTTTTGTTTTGATCCCGGTGTAGGGGAAGTCGTTTATACAAAAGATGATTTTCTTTTAAAATGGGATAAAACTGCTTTGATCATCATGAATGTTAAAAAGAATGTCAAACCGTTAAAAAGCTTTTCGATTGTTAAGAAAAAGGAACTCGTTTTGGCAAGTTTTTTAGAAGTTTTTTCTTCACTTTTTTTAGTGGTAGGAACATTTTTCTTAAGTGAAGACGAATGGTATGTTTTTCCAATCGCGGCCTTTGCTTTAGCGTTCGTTTTCGATCTTTTATTCCGGTCATTTGCTTTTAAAGTGCTCACCAATATCGATCGAAGAATGAATAAAAACACTGAGATTTGCAGTGAAAGATTCCAAAACTACATGGAAAAGCTCGAAAATTACAAGAAATCTCTTGTCGAAATGTTATTGTCTTCATCTTCATCTTTCATCTTGACGATATTTGTTATCGCGCTTTTTATTTTTACCGATTTAAATAATATTTACTTGCTTTTTTTAGCGATCGGAATCAGCCTTTTAAATGTTTTATTTTTTAATCGGAAAGAGGAAAGATATGAAAAGAAAATCGAAAAAGAAGAACAAGCGATAAACGAACTGAAAATCGTTGAAGAAAAAAAGATTCAATATGATCGCGTGCACTCATTAGCCTATCGATTTGGTTATTTAAAATATTCTCAAAAAATCTTTTCATCTTTCGTGATTTTACTGACGGTCGTCATTTCTCTTTTATTAAAAAATAGCCTTTCTTTCCCGGCGATTGTGTTTTACTTTTTCTTTCTTGAAGCATTTCAAAAAAGTTTGGAAAGTTTATTGTCGCTCCCTAAATCGATCACAGACTATCGAAACAAAAAGGGTAAATTATTTGATGAAATAAAGATAAAATCACAAAATAATTAACACTTAATATGTGGTATGCTATTATATAGCCCCGATTTATGGAATTAGATTTCACTTCATTAAAAAAGGAATACGATCTATACGAGAATGAATATCTCGCTATTTTTAAGGAAACATTGAAAATCTTAAAAATAAAATGTTCTCCAATCGTCAGTGTGGCTTTGATTGGAGACAAAGAAATTCGCGAAATCAACAAGACATATCGGAAAGTCGATCGTCCAACTGATGTCATCTCATTTGCATTTTTAGATGACGAGGAAAACCTCCAAAAGATTTTATTCAAAAAGCAAAAAGTAGTTCTTGGAGATATTTACATTTCTTACGATCGAGCTAAAGAACAAGCCGAGACTTATGGAAATAGTGAAAGAAGAGAATTTCTGTTTCTCTTTGTCCACGGCCTTCTTCATCTTCTCGGTTATAATCACATGGAAGAAGAAGATGAAAATAAAATGTTTGCTATTCAAGAAACGATATTAAAATCACATGAGGTAAAGACTATGAAAAAAGAGAAATTGATCGAACAAGCTTTAAAAGCAAGAGAACTATCACGCTCCCCGTATTCTAAATTCGCCGTTGGAGCGGCTTTACTATGCAAAGATGGTGAAGTATTTTTAGGAGCGAACATCGAAAACGCTTCTTATTCGCTCTGCATGTGTGCTGAACGCAATGCGATTTATAATGCGATGATGCACGGCAAGAAAAAAGAAGATTTTGAATCGATGGCCTTAATCGCAGATACCGAAGGACCTTGTTCTCCGTGCGGAGCTTGTCGCCAAGTGATTTCTGAACTTCTTCCTTCTAGCACTCCGATTCATATGGCTAATCTCAAAGGTGAAGTCAAAACGACTAATCCAGAAGAACTCCTTCCTTTTGCATTTGATTCAGACGATTTGGAGAAAAGATGAAATCCGGATTCGTCGCAATCATCGGTCGAACCAATGTCGGTAAATCGACCATCTTAAATGCTATTTTAAAAACTAAGTTATCAATTGTCACAGACAAATCACAGACGACAAGAAATAATATTCGCGGAATCTATAACGCTGATGGTGTCCAAATCGTTTTCGTCGACACTCCTGGAATTCATAAACCCTTTAAAAAACTTGGAACACAGATGAATTCTATGGCGTATTCGGCAAGTCATGATGTCGAAGCGGTGGTTTTAGTAGTTGACGCATCTGTGCCTTATGGAAAAGGAGATGATTTTCTTCAAGAGCGCCTTTCGATTAAATGCCCACTTTTCATTGTTTTTAATAAAATCGACCAAACCGATATCTTAAAAATGGAAAAATTAAAAGATCAATACCGACAATTGTTTCCAGAAGCCCAATTTGTAGAAACTGTCGCCACTGAAAAAGTGAATATCGATCTTCTATTAAAAAGAATCATCGCAATCTTACCCGAAGGACCGCAATATTATCCAGCTGATGTCATCACTGATCGAGATTTGAACTTCCGGATTTCAGAAATCATCAGAGAAAAGATTTTAAAAATCTTAAAAGAGGAAGTCCCACATTGTATCGCGGTTCAAGTCGCTTCTTATGAAGATAAGGGCAAAGATATTATCATTAGGGCAAACATTCTCGTTGAAAAAGACTCACAAAAAGCAATCGTCATTGGACGTGGAGGAACGATGATTAAAAAAATCGGCACACATTCACGTCGAGAAATCGAACAAGTGATTAAAAAGCATGTTTATTTAGAGTTATTTGTCAAAGTCAAAGAATCTTGGCGAGATGATGAAAGACTTCTCAGTGAGTTAGGATACATTTATAAAAAATAAAGATGAAATGCATTATTCTTTCCGTTGTTCAATATAAGGAAAAAGACGCGATTGTCCAAGCGATTAGCGAAAATAAAAGTTTTTCTTTTTTAGCTCGTGGAATTTTAGATCCGAAAAGCAAAAATGCGATGATTAACAACCCCTTAACGGTAGTCGAACTCGAATTGTCAGAGCGAGAAGATTTTAAGTATTCGATTTTAAAAAGCGCTAGCATCTTACTTTCACCTTTGCAATTGATGGATAAATTAGAAAAACTAGCTGCGATTCAGCTCATTGATGAATTGATTTTAAAATGTTTGGATGAAGAAGAAAAAGCCCAAATTTTTACAGCGGTTTTAAAGGTGCTTCACGATTTAAAAGAGGGTGTTAACTATTTAGATGTAATTCTCTTTTTTACCGCTTTAGTTTTGAAATTGTCTGGCTATGGATTCGAAGTCGATCATTGCCTTTTCTGTAAGAGTAAAAAAGATATCGTCGGATTTTCATTTGATGATGGCGGATTCGTTTGTCAAAACTGCGATGAAGGTCGTTTCACCAATGAGTTTTCAAAAGAAGAACTACTCTTTCTACGTTTGCTTTTTAAAGCTCGTCAAAGTGAAGATCTTACACATCACAATCTCATAGAGATTTCAAAAATAAAAATGCTGAGAAGATTAGTGCAATTCATCAAGGACAATCTCGGCGTTTCATTAAAAAGTGCACAATTAATTTTAGAATAGTCTCTACACTGATAATAGGTTGACAGACGCGCGTGCGGAACGTAATCTTTGTGGGCGCACACCGAGTGGAGGCACATATTATGATGGACAAAAAATACACGTTCGAGAAGATCACAAAACATTTGATTACTTCTGGTTTTTACTATCCAGGATCAGAGATTTATGGCGGGCTCGCCAATAGCTGGGACTATGGATTTTTAGGTGCAGAAATCAAACAGAACATTCAAAGAATGTGGTGGAAGAAATTTGTCCAGGAATCTCCGACTAATGTCGGAATTGATTCTGCGATTTTAATGAATCCAAAAGTTTGGCAAGCCACTGGACACGTCTCAACTTTTAATGACCCATTGATCGATTGTAAAAACTGCAAGGCGCGACATCGTGCTGATCAACTGATTGAAAACGCTAACAAAGGCGTTGACCCAAGTGGGATGTCTTTTGAAGAGATGGATAAATTCATCGAAGAGCACAATATAAAATGTCCGGTTTGTGGAAAAAGTGAATTCACAAAAATTCGTCAATTCAATATGATGTTTAAAACGCACATCGGAGTCACCGAAGAAAGTTCTTCAATTATCTATTTAAGACCAGAGACCGCGCAAGGAGTCTTCGTGAACTTTAAAAATATTTTACGAACGACAAGAAGAAAGCTTCCGCTTGGAATTTGCAATGTCGGAAAAGCTTTTAGAAACGAAATAACTCCTGGTCAACTAACTTTTAGAACACGTGAATTCGAACAGATGGAAATGGAATTTTTCTGTAAGCCCGGAACCGATTTAGAGTGGTTCCAATATTGGAAAAAATATTGTCTTAATTTTCTTCACAATATCGGAATTGCTCCGGAAAATCTCAGATTCCGAGATCACACACCTGAAGAATTGTCTTTTTATAGCAAAGCGACTACCGATATCGAATACGCTTTCCCTTTTGGATGGGGTGAAGTTTGGGGAATTGCCGATCGAACCGATTATGATTTAAAATGTCATACGCAATTCAGCGGCGAAGTCCTCGATTATCTTGACCCTGAAACAAACGAAAAATATGTCCCTTTTTGCGTCGAACCATCCGTCGGTCTTGACCGTCTCGTTTTGATGACATTATGCGATGCTTATCAAGAAGAAGAATTGCCAGATGGCGAAACACGAATTGTGATGAAACTTTTACCAGCGGTTGCTCCCTATAAAATTGCGATTTTACCACTTGCAAAAAAATTGGAAGAAAAAGCGCATGAAGTGGAAACGATTCTGCGAAAATATTTTACGGTTTCATACGATGGAACCGGCAGCATTGGAAAAAGATATCGCCGTGCTGATGCAATCGGCACTCCATTTTGTGTCACGATTGATTTTGAATCTTTAGAAGATAATTGCGTCACGGTTCGAGAACGTGATTCAATGCGTCAAATCAGACTTAAAATCAAAGAATTAGCTAATTATTTCACTGTGAAATTATTCTTTTAGGAAAGGAGAAACATGGAGTTTGATAACACCTTAATTACTGATGTATTAAAAAATGCAAACGTCGTCGATGTCATTTCTAGTTACATCGAAGTCAAACAAAAAGGTCGAAACCATGTTGCCCTTTGTCCTTTTCATGATGATAAAAATCCATCATTACAAATCAGCGCAGAAAAGCAAATTTTCAAATGCTTTGTTTGTGGAACTGGTGGAAACGCAATCCGATTCGTCGAACTCTACGAACATATTCCATTTATGGAAGCGATGCGCAAGGTCGCAGAAATCAGTGGATATCATGACGATCGATTGCTTAAAAAAATTACTATCACTCCTGTTGATGAAGAACTTCTGCCACTTAAAAAATGTTTGAGTGATCTGACGACTTATTACCAATACGCCTTAGCCACCGATGAAGGAAAAATCGGCTTGGACTATTTAAATGATCGCCATCTAAACGCAGAGATAAGAAAAAAATACTTACTTGGTTATGCTTTTAAAGATGGAAAAGAATCGGTTAAATATTTGCAATCAAAAGGCCATTCGCTTCGAACAATTGAATTGATCGGTATCGTCGGAGGAAGTGGAACTAATTTCGTCGATAAAAACGCTGGAAGAGTTGTCTTTCCAATTGCCGACGGAGAAGGACAAGTAATCGGATTTAGTACTCGCCGTTTACTCGATGATGGTTCACCTAAATATGTCAATTCACCGGAAACTAAATTATTTCATAAATCTGATATTTTATATAACTTTCATAACGCCAAGCAATTCGCCAGAAGAGAAGGCTATGTCTACATTTTAGAAGGCTTTATGGATGTTTTTGCCCTCGATCGGATTGGAATTCAATCTTCAGTCGCATTGATGGGCACAGCTTTTACTGAAGAGCACATCAAAAAATTAAGAAGTCTCAACGTCGAATTAAGAATTTGCCTCGATGGAGATAGACCTGGACAAACAGCGGCGATGAAGATGATTGAAATTCTCAAAGACAGTGGGCTCAAATACGTCTTAGTAGATAGTCGAGGAAACACCAAAGACCCAGATGATATCGTCAACGAAGAAGATGGCGAAGAAAAACTAAAAAAATATGTCTTTAATCTCGTTTCGCCTCTTGATTTTGCCTTCAATTATTATCAATCGACTTCACCTTTAACCGGAGTTGAAGAAAGAAAGAATCTCGTCATCTCATTTTTACCGATTCTCGCTTCGATCAATTCAACTCTTGAACTCGATGATTATTTACGAAAATTATCTAACATTACAAAATTTGACATCGAATCAATCAAAGACTTACTTCGAAAGACAAGAAATAGAAGACAAGAACAAGTCGAAGATGCTTTTCGTAAATTCCATCCAGAACGGAAAGCGATTAAGAGATTTGAATTAGCAGAACGGGAAATTTTATTTCAAATGATCAATAATCGCGAAGCGGTTGAATTTTACGAATCGAAAATCGAAGCATTTTACGATGTGATCTACCGTCGACTTGCTGATTATATTGTCGAATACGTAAAAATAAACAAAACAATCGATGTCAACGGACTCATTTCTTCTATCGAGCTCAACGAAGATGAAAAGTCGAAAGAATTGATTGCAGAATTAACTGAAATCGCGTTTGAAAATTTTCATCCAAATGACTGCACAGATGAATATTTAGAAAGTGTTCTAGCGACAATTTTAGAAGAAAAACAAAAAATGATCGAAGAATCGACATTAGAAAAAATGTTACAAGGAAAAAGCGAATTGGAAAAAGCGCGAATTATCGCGGAGTGGAATCGACAAAAAATGAAAAAAAATAAAGGAGAGAAATGATGGTAAAAGAAAAGAAGGTGACCGAAGTCAAACCGAACGAAAGTGAAAAAGACATCGAAAAAGAATTAAAAATTATCGATGACATCGAAAAAGAATTGCTCAAAAAAGCCAAGGCAGGCGGGAACAAAATTGACCAAAGTAAAATATATGATGCACTAGGTAAATATAGAAACAGAGATGATGTCATTGAGGAGTTGATGGAGCTTTTTGAAAAAAAGAAAATCCAAGTGACTGGACTTGAAGGCGATGATGAATCTGAGGAAGAAGAGGAAGAGGAAGAGGAACTCGAAGACATCGATCTTTCTGATGAATCTAAACTCTCCGAACCCGATGAAGATTTTCTCGTTCCAGAGGACGGAACAGAAGATGACCCTGAAGTTAAAGAAATTGAAGAGATTGACCGTTTCGACAACGTTCTTGCTGGAGATGTCAAAGTCAACGATTCAGTGAAAATGTATTTAAAAGAAATCGGAAAGTACGAACTTCTAAGACCCGAAGAAGAACCAATTCTAGCAAAAGAGATTTTAAAAGGAAATGAATCCGCTAAACAGGAATTGATCAACGCAAACCTCCGTTTGGTCGTCAATATCGCCAAACATTATGTCGGACGGGGGATGTTATTCCTCGACTTGATTCAAGAAGGTAATCTCGGGTTGATGAAAGCGGTAGATAAATTCGATTACACAAAAGGATACAAATTTTCAACTTATGCAACTTGGTGGATAAGACAAGCGATCACTAGAGCTATCGCAGACCAAGCGCGAACGATTCGAATTCCGGTGCACATGGTCGAAACGATCAATAAAATGACAAGAGTTCAAAGACAACTTGTTCAAGACCTAGGACGCGAACCAACCGCTGAAGAAATAAGCGATGCTTTAGAAGGAAGTCTTTCTCCAAAAAGGATTCGAGAAATTCAAAGAATTGCGATGGAACCGGTTTCGCTAGAAACGCCAATCGGAGAAGAAGATGATTCTCATCTCGGTGATTTTATCGAAGATAAGGAATCAGAATCTCCTAGCGAATTCACCACTAAGCAACTTCTAAAAGAAGAGCTCTACTCGATTTTAAAAGATTTAACCGATCGAGAAGAAAGAGTGATTAGACTCCGTTATGGACTCGATGACAATCGTCCACGCACTTTAGAAGAAGTCGGAAAAGAATTCGGAGTCACTCGGGAAAGAATTCGCCAAATCGAAGCAAAAGCAATCCGAAAACTTCGACATCCAACGAGATCTAAAAGGTTAGGAGACTATCGGAGCAAATTATAAATATGGCTGAACTTTCAAAAAGATTGATGAGCATTTATCGCATGGTCCCTCAAAGTGTCGTCGCTGACATTGGAGCCGACCATGGAAAATTGATTATTGCCCTAGTAGAAAACGGCATCGCCTCACATGGCTATGCGGTCGAAAACAAAAAAGGGCCTTTTGAAAGACTGCAAAAAGCTGTTAAAAAAGCTGGCTTAGAAGATAAAATCGAAGTTATTTATAGCGATGGTCTTAAAGACCTTCCGAACTTTGTTTCAACGATTGTCATCGCCGGAATGGGCGGACATTTGATCGTCGAGATTTTAAAAAGAGATCGTTTGAAATTAGCAAATGTCCAAACCATCATCGTCGATGCGCATAATGCGTTAGATAAAGTTCGAGACGAAATCACTAAACTCGGCTATATCATCAGCGATGAAGAAATTGTCCTCGATGCAAATAAATATTACGAAATCATCAAATTCATTAAAGCTGATATCGCTTTTATGTCGGAATACGATAAAGAGTTTGGACCAATTTTACGAAAAGAAAAATCATGTCTTTTCAAAGAAAAATACCAAAAGCGAATGAAGACAATCAAAACTTTGATCAAAAAGGAAAATCTTGATTCCGTCCGTAGAACAGAGTTAGAAAAAGAGAAAGAGAGGTTAGAAAATATTTTATGAAAACCAAAGTACTCCTTGCCAGGTTGGCAAAACGTTTTCCAAAACGTATTGCAAAAAAATATCACGACTATGTCGGTCTTATGGTCGGCAAACTTCCTCTTGATGTGAATAAGATCTTACTCTGTTTAGATTTTGACGAAGAAGTTTTGCCATTTGTAATCGAAGAAAAGCCAGATTTGATTATCACTCATCATCCTTTTATCTACGGGACAAGAGCTAAAGTCTTAAAGCATGATGAAAAGAAAAAGGCTCTTTATGAAAAAATCGAAGCTTTAAAAATTCCAGTTTATTCAATCCATACAAACTTCGATGAAGGCAAAGGTGGAATGAATGATGCCCTAAGCGCCAAACTCGGCTTAAAAGACGTTTACGCGCCATCTGAAAGCCCGATGATGCGGTGCGGACGAGTAGAAAATCCACTTCCGATTAAAGAATTTGCACTAAAAGCAAAAAAAGCCTTCGAGGTCGAATACGGTTTGCTCATCGCTCATGGAGTGGAAATGATCTCTACTGTTGGAATTATCGGTGGTGGGGGTTCACGCGAATGGACTATCGCGCGTGATAACAAAATCGATATTTATCTTTCTGGTGATGCTCCTCATCACGTTAGAAGAGATATCGTCACTTCAAATTATAATTATTTAGACTTACCTCATGAAATTGAAAAAATCTTTCTCGTGACGATGAAGGATATTTTACTGAGTTATGATTCCTCATTAGAGATCGTTATCATCGATCACGAAAAAGTTCCGCTCGTCATTTAGAAAGATTATTTAAATACTTAGAAATCACATCGATTGTTTCTAATGGAGTTGAAGCTCCACTAGCAACGGCGATGTGTTTTTTGTTTTTTAACGGAAGAGCCTTCACATCTTCCAAAGTCAAAACGAGATGCGTTTCAAGAGTCGGATGGGCTTGGTTTGCAATCTCAATAAGTTTATTAGTATTACTGCTTTTTTTTGATCCGACTACTAATAAAGCGTCGACATCAGGAGCGATTCTTTCAATTGCTTGCTGCCGTAATCTAGAGGCAGAACATACCTCACCAAGAATCGTGGAATTAGGGAATTTAGCCTTGATTTTTTCGAAAGTTTCTTGCAGGTTTAGATAATTTAATGTTGTCTGGTTTATTACTAAAATACTTTGATTAGTAGATATTTGGTTATTATTTAGTAAATTATCATCATAGAGGATGATCTCTTTTGAAAGTGATAAGACTCCGATTGTTTCCGGATGTTCTTTTTGCCCGATATAAATGATTTTTTTCTTATTGGCGAGTTCTTTTAAAACTAGTTCAAGATTCATTTTCACCTTCGGACAAATCGCATCGTATACTATTAAACTTTTCTTTCTTGCGACATCGTCCATTTGCACATCGTGTCCATGAGCAGAAAAGACAACGACGGAATGATCTTCTACCTCTTGAAGCAGTTCAAGATATGATTTCCCTTTTTCATAGAGGGTTTTAATTCCGCTTTCCTCTAATTGCTTAATCACTTGTTCGTTATGAACGAGCATTCCAATAATGGTCACTTCCTTAGTTGGATGTTCGAGTTTTGCCCTTTTAGCAATTTTTAAAGCTTCAGTAACTCCGAAGCAATATCCGATTGGTTTGATAATAGTGATTTTCATTTCCCCATCATTCTATCATATTTTACATAGTAAAGAAGAGCGATATTATGTATAATAACTTTCAGGTTTAAGATTATGAAATTTACTGCATTTGCTTTAAAAAAGAGCGTGACGAACGCTTTAAATAAACTCGGATACGAAAATTGCACTCCCGTTCAAAGTGCCGTTATTCCTAGCGCATTACGAGGCGAGAGTTTAGTTGTTCAATCCGAAACCGGAAGTGGGAAAACACATTCTTTTATTGTCCCAATTTTAAATAATATCAATATTTCCAATCCTGAAGTACAAGCGGTCATCATTGCGCCTACTCGTGAACTTGCAAAGCAAACATATGATTTTGCTATTCAAATCGCAAATTTTATTCCGAATTTGAAAGTTAAGTTGTTGACGAGTGGAACCGATCGGATGAAACAAGAAAAAAGCGCGCGTAACTCTGCACACGTTTTCATTGGCACACCCGGAAGATTAGCAGATTTCCTTATCACTTCTTATCTAGCTCCTGTTGCAAAAAAGGCGACGATAGTCATCGATGAAGCCGATATGTTGATGGAAATGGGATATTTTAATGACGTGAATTCTTTAGTCTCGATTATCAAAGAACCGCAGGTGATGGTATTTTCGGCGACTTATCCGCAAAAGCTTCGTTCAAGCATTGAAAAATACACTGAACCAGAAAAAATTATTACCATCGATAAAAAGATAAGCACGGCAAAAACTGTGATTCATTATGCATTAGATTACAAACATAAAGATAAAAACGAAGTAATTAAAAACTTTGTCGAACTGAAAAACCCATTTTTACTTTTGATTTTTTGCTCTAAAAAAGAAAACGTAAACAACCTTTATCACTATCTTAATAAGCAACAGATCAAATGTGCGATAATCCACGGTGATTTAGAAGATAGACAAAGAAAATCGATGATGAAGAGAATTAAAAATGGAGAATTCAACATTGTTGTCTGCTCTGATATCGCCGCTAGGGGAATTGATATTCAAGATGTGAGTATGGTTTTAAATTACGATTTACCAAAAGAAAGTGAATATTACTTCCATCGAGCAGGAAGAACCGGAAGAATGAATAAAGATGGAGAATGCTATACTCTATACAATTCAGATACATTTGAAGAAATAAAAAAACTGCAAGCACTCGGGGTTAATTTTAAATGGTTGGTCTTAAAGGCCAATCAAATCGAAGAAAGTCTTGGACCGGATTATCGTCGACAACATCGAAAGAAAACACAAACGACTGAGTTAGCCAAAGAAATTAAAAAAGCGACTAGTAAACTTAAAACTACTAAAGTTAAACCGAATTACAAAAAGAAAATCAAACTTACTAAAGACAAAGTCGTTCGTGAGCATCGACGAAAAATCATCAAAAAAGATATTCGCCGACAACGCGTCGAAAGATATAAGGAGGCATCGAAAAATGAGAAATAAGAAATTGTTAATTGGAAGTCATTGTGGTTTATCTGCCCCTGAATTCTATTTAGGAACCGTCAAAGAAGCGCTCAGTTATGGATCGACTGTGTTTATGTTTTATACCGGCGCACCACAGAATTCTTTCCGCCGTCCTCTTGAAGAGATGAAAATTGAAGAAGGAAGAAAATTGATTCAAGAATCAGGAATCAAAGAAGACAAGTTGATCGTCCACGCTCCATATCTCATCAATTTAGCTAACGATTCAGATCCTTCCAAATGGGAAACTTCGATTAGATTTTTAAAAAGTGAATTGAAAAGAACTGCAGGCTTTGGTGCAAAAACTATTGTCCTTCATCCCGGCGCACATGTCGGATTAGGAGTTGAGCATGGACTTAAAACGATTGTCAAGGCTCTGGACATCGTCTTTAAAGATGACGCAAGTGATGTAAAAATCGCTCTAGAAACTATGGCGGGTAAAGGAAGCGAACTCGGAACGACTTTTGAACAGATCAAAGAAATTATCGATTCTTGCCAATACCCAGACCGACTCGGGTGTTGCATTGATACGTGCCATTTAAATGATGGGGGCTATGATGTCAAAGATGTCGAAGGCGTGCTCGATGAAATCGAAAGAACAATCGGAATTGAAAAACTTTTAGCCGTTCATATCAACGATAGTAAAAACGTTCGTGGCGCACATAAAGATCGTCACGATAACGTCGGTTATGGAACGATTGGATTTGAAACTTTGAACGCTTATGTCAATAATCCACGTCTCAAAGATGTTCCAAAAATTCTTGAAACTCCATATTTTAATGATAAGCCACCTTATAAAGAGGAAATTGAAATGTTTAAAAATGAAAAGTTTGTCCCAGATTGGCGAGACAAACTTTAGAATTTATCGATTTCGGCTTTCAAAGTTTCAAAAGCTTCGGCTTCTGGAACTTTTTTTATGATTTTCCCTTTTTTAAAAATCAAATACTCGTGTTTACCACCAGCGATTCCGATATCCGCGTTTTTCGCTTCACCTGGCCCATTTACAGCACATCCCATCACCGCGACATGAAGTGGCTTTTGAATTGTCTCTAAGTACTCAAGAACGCGACGAGCGAGCTCGGTGACATCGACTTCGGTTCTTCCACATGTCGGGCAAGAAACGAGAGTCGGATAATCATTATAAAGTCCAATATCGTGAAGGAGTCTTTTTGTTGCAATGATTTCTTCTTCTGGCTCACCAGAAATTGAAATTCGAATCGTATCTCCGATTCCTTCTAACAAAAGCGGGGCAAGTCCAGCCGCACTGCGAATCAAAGAGGTTTCTTTTGGGCCCGCTTCAGTAATTCCTAAATGAAGTGGATAAGAAGGGAATTGCGCACTTGCTAAACGATAAGCCGCAATCGTTTCTAAAACATTGGAACCTTTTAAAGAAAGGACGATATCATAAAAACCGAGATTTTCTAAAATCGCGACGTGTTTAGCAGCACTGGCGACCATTTCTTTAGCACTATATAAAGCAGAATAATCGTGAATCGTTTTATCTAAAGAACCAGAATTAACACCGATTCGAATCGGAATATGTTTTTCTTTTGCTCTATCGACAACCATCTTGATTTTTTCGTTTGATCCGATATTACCTGGATTGATCCGAACTTTATCGATTCCATTTTCCATCGCCAGTAAAGCTAGACGGAAATCAAAATGAATATCTGCGACTAAAGGAATATTCGTTCTTTTTTTTATTTCTTTAATCGCAAGAGCGTCTTTCTCATCGCTAATTGATAGACGCATGATTTCAGCACCTAAAAGTGCGCAACGATTTATTTGCGCGCACACTTCATCGACTTTTTCAGTCTTGATGTTGCACATCGATTGAATCACAACTTTGTTTTGGTGACCTAAAGCGACTGAGCCGACACTTATTCTTTTTGTTAATTCGCGTTTGTTCATCGCTTAACATTATAAACATTCAAACATTTTTTTACTATGAATTACGATTTATCTATGATAGTATTACACTTGCAATTTCAAGGAGAACTAAAATGGCAAGTAAAAATAAAACCCGTAGATCCGTTACTCTCAAATGCACTGTCTGTGGTGAAGAAAATTATATTACTTCGGTGAATAAGAAAAATAATCCTGACCGTCTTGAGAAAAACAAACTTTGCACACGTTGTAACAAAATGACCATTCACAAGGAAAAGAAATAGGAGAAATCCTATTTTTCTTTAAAGGAGAGAAAAGTGGTCAAAGTCATCACCTTCAATTACGGCGGCGAAGAACTATTGTCAAACACCTATCTTTTAATCGATAGCGATAAAAAGACAGTTGTCGTCGATCCAAGTAAAAATTACCTCGGAATCAGCGAATACATCGAAAAAAACGAATTGAAGCTCACTGGAGTATTTTTAACACATGGTCATTTCGATCATTTCCAAGGAGTTGATATTTTGACATCGAAATATAAAGTTCCGCTTTTTTGTCATTTTGAAGAAATTGAAAAATTGACTTCGCCAAAATTGAATTGTTCTACTTTACTGAATAGATCGGAGACCGTTTGCTCAATTCCAAAAGCACTAAGAGATGGGGAAATAATCAAAAACCTTTTAGATGAAAATATTAAAGTGATTCACACGCCGTTTCACACAAGTGGTTCGGTTTGCTATTACTTAAAACGTTCTAAAATTCTCATTTCTGGTGATACTTTATTCCGCTTTACGATCGGACGAAGTGATCTTCCGACCAGTTCACCTGAAACGACCTTTAGTTCACTAAAAAAATTAAAAGATCTCCCGGATGACGTCGTTGTTTACCCTGGACATGGACAAAAAACTCTAATCGGGTTTGAAAAAGCACATAATTCCGCAATGAAATAACTAGTTATCTTTTTACTCTGTCTTGATAATGTACATAATTATGCTATTATTTAGTAGGGTAAAAGAAAATGATTAAAATTAAACCGATTACCGAATTACGAGATACGAATAAAATTTCTGAAGAGGCACATCGATCTGATGGACCGATTTTCATTACTAAAAATGGATATAATGATTTGGTCATCATGAGTGATGAGTTCTATCACCAACAATTTAAACAATACACAAAAGAAGCGATAAAGAAATATAAGGCTGAAAATATTTCCTTACCGCAATCAGAATGTTTTGGCTTTGTAAAAGTCGCTTGCGTCACTCCGGAAGTCCATCTATGCGACCCTAAAGAAAATGAAAAAGAAATTGAAAAGCTCTTGCTTTCACCCGAGCTGAAGAATGCGAAGGTAATTGTTTTTCCTGAACTTTCTATAAGTGGATATTCCTGTCGAGATTTGTTTCTTCAAAATGGTTTACAAGAAGAAATCGATAAAAACATCACAAAATTAGTTACTTTTACAAAAAATATCGACTCTTTGATTTTTGTCGGTGCTCCTTTGCTTCATAAGAATTCTTTATATAATTGTGCAATTGCAATTTTTAAAGGACGAATTCTCGGCGTTGTCCCAAAAACTCATATTCCAAATTACAACGAGTTTTACGAAGCTCGGCAATTTAAAAGAGCACCAAATGAAAACGAAGAAATTTCCATTAATGGAAAATATTACCCATTTGGAGCAAAACTTCTCTTTAGAAATGCGGCATATCAAAAAATGATCGTCGGAGTCGAAATATGTGAAGATCTGTGGGTTGCTAATCCACCGTCGACCGACGCAGCGCTCTCTGGAGCCACGATAATTGTCAATCTTTCTGCTTCTAATGAATTAGTCGGAAAAAGTGAATATCGAAGAAAACTCGTCGAAATGACTTCGGCTCGTTTGATCAGCGCTTATTTATATGCCTGCTCAGGAAATGGCGAGTCAACTACCGA
>JBAYST010000010.1:0-25529 GCA_041676005.1 Bacilli bacterium
TCATAAAAGAGTATTACGGATATTTTTTAAATGGCTCGATTATTGAATTGATGTTTTTAGAAAAAATCAACTATGATACCGCAAAAACTTTTCTCAATTTTTTGCCTTTTGTCCATGAATCCTCCGGCAACTTAAAACTTGAAGCATTGCTTAAAATGAAACAGAACCTTTTAAAGAAAAATCTTTATCGGAAGAATACGTATCTAGAGATAGAATTTAAAAACAAAGACATAGAAATATATGGTTATGAACAAAATGATTACTATTTGACTCTTATTTTAGAAAAAATTGCTTTTGAAAATAAAAAGACTTTCTTACGTAACGAGGGTCTATTGAATGACCAAACAGTTTTGAAAGTTTTTAACAATGTCGAGGAAGAAGTGCACTACGTGATGAATGAAATCGTGTCCTTGATTAAGAGTGGCGTAAGCGCGCAAAATATTAAATTGTTCGGTGTTGACGAGACATATCTCTACCAGGTTGAAAAATATGCCAAAATGTATGGAATCAATCTTAATGGCCTCCCGCCTAAGTCGCTTTTTATGACATCTATCGGAAAAGAATTTTTGAGTTCGTACAAAAAAAACCAGGAAATTGAACCTTCGGTTCTGGAAACATTTAAAGAAAAGGATTTGAACAAAGACGAACAATCTGTGAAAACATTAATTGTTAATTACGAAGACAAAAGACTGAACTTCAACGAGCAATACGATGTTTATAAAAATGTTTTAAAAGAAAACCATGCTTTTCAAAATCGATATAAGACCGCAATTGAGATTATTAGCGGAGATAACGGTGTAAAAGGTCAAGAAGTTTTCGTTATTGGATTTCGACAAGGAGTTTATCCGTTATCTAAACAAGATAATGATTACTTAAACGAAGAAGAAAAACAGAATATCGGTTACATTTCAATCGATAAAAAAAATAGTGACAGATTATTTTCTTTGTTAAATTTTCTAAAGAGTGATAATAATTTCCATTTTTCTTTCGCCTTAGCAGATTTAACCTCTGATTTTTTACCATCTTTTATCGCTACCGATAATAGATTTAAAAAAGAAACTCCAGGTTTAGGTTTGCTAGATCATTCCCTGTTAGCTAGCAAGATTGAACTTGTTAAAATGTTGGATTTAAAGAGTAAATACAATGTCATTGAACAGATGCTTGAAACTTATAAATCTGCGCTATCGGTTCCTTATAAAACTTATGATCACTCTTTTAAGGGTGTCCTGGCAATCGATGAGAATACAAAACTCGTTCATTCATATACAAATTTAAATACTTTTATCTCGTGTCAGTTTAGATATTATTTAGAAAATGTTTTAAAAATCTCTGATAATTCAGACAATTTTAATTTAAAAATTGGAAATTTAGGACATTTTATTTTTGAGAGATGCCTTAAAAACAAGAAAGATTTTGATTTTGAAAAAACATATCTTCAGGGATATGAAAACATTCAAAAGCGCTACCCCTGGACCGCACAAGACGATGTCTTGTTGATCTCTATAAAGAATTTTTTTGCTGTTGCGTGTGAGCATATTTTAAAACATGATCGAGAAATGAAGTCTGCAGTTTATGATTTAGAAAAAACTTTGACTTTTCAGTTAAATAATAATTCAATTTTCAAAGGAAAGATCGATAAAATCATCACTGTCGGAAATTATGTTTACCTCGTGGATTATAAAACTGGTCGTGAACAATTTGATAGTAGACTCGTGTCGACATATCGATCGCTTCAGCTTCCTGCGTATGCCTTACTACTTCAAAACTCCAGTGATTATCAAGACAAAGAAATCGGTGGTTTATACATAAATAATGTCATAGATTTTTCAATGCGAGACCCATCACAGCATTTAGTTCACCCTTATTTGAAATTAAATGGAGTGACATTGTTAGATATAAATAACTCTGCGATTGAGGGAATCGCACCAGGACTTCAAAATTCAACAGATCCATTTGTTAAATTTGATCTGCAACGTCTTAAACCGGAAAATATGGAACGGAAAGGGTTTATCACCAAAAATAAATTAGAAGAATACATTGAACTGACTAAAAGAAAATATTTAGAAAACGATGCAGAAATTCGCAAGAACAACTTTGTTATCAATCCTAAAAAATACTCTAATAAAAAAGATGATGATGCGTGTAAATACTGTCCTTTTGAAAACATATGCTATAAAACCCAAAAAGATTTAGTTTCAGTTGAAACCCTAAATGATGAAAATGATGAGGCTATCGAAGATGAAATGGAGTAAAGAACAATTATCAGCGATTAAAGCTTTTGACGAAAATGTTTTAGTCAATGCTGGGGCAGGCAGTGGAAAAACATCCGTTTTAAGCGAGCATGTGATTTATCTACTCGAAAACAAAATCAGATTAGATCGGCTTTTAGTGTTAACTTTTACAAATTTGGCGAGCAAAGAAATGAAAGATCGAATTCGACAAAAAATCGCTGATCCAAAACGCGGACTCACTCATCTGTTAAATTCTGTTGATGCAGCTCATATTGAAACAATAGATGCTTTTGCACTTTTCTTGGTACAAAAGTATCATTATGTTTTAAAACTTCCAAAAAATATTCGAGTTTTAGATCAACAAATCGAAGAGATACAAAAAAGAAAAATTCTCGATGAAATATTTGAAGAATATTACAAAAAGAAGGAATCAAAATTTGTTCAACTAGCGAATTCATATATTGATAAAAATGACACCGATCTCAAAGATTTTATTATTTCGCTCGATAGAAAAATCAACCTTTCGATTGATGATAAAACTTATCTTGAAGAACTTAAAAGCTATTATTTTTCACCCGAATTTTGCGAATTTGTCTGTCGTGAATTGTTTAATTACTATGTAAAAGTTTTAGACGAAATACGCGAAATGATAAGTAACGGATTAGAAAATTTAGATGACATCAATAATATCTTGGCAGTGATTGATACCATCTTATTAGAAACTGATTACGACATTTTTTTAAACTTATTAAAAGAAAGTAAATTTCCAAGAAAGCCCAGAGGTGATGCGGAATCAAGAATAAGGAAGAAAGCTGCCGAAAAGTTCAACAACTTAAAAAAGAAAACTTATGGTTATAAAAGTGAAATAGAGCAAAATATTCTCGAAAAGAAAGATAATGTACTTTTAGTCATCGAGATTTGTGAAGAGTTACGAAAAAGAATTGATATATTTAAAGCTGAATTTAATCTATACACATTTCCAGATATTCAAAAAATGGCGCTGGAATTGATAAAAAAACCTGATATTTGCAGAGAAATCAAAAGTTCTTTCGATTATATTTTAATCGATGAATACCAAGACACATCTGATATCCAAGAAAGGATGATCGAAAGTTTAGAAAAAAACAATATCTTCATGGTCGGAGATGTCAAACAATCGATTTACGCGTTTCGAAATGCAAATTGCAAAATATTTCAAGATAAATATAATGACTACAAAAAAAACATTGGCGGTCGAAAAATCGATATGAACAGCAACTTCCGATCTCGTGAAGAATTTGTTGATGATCTCAATAATCTATTTTCTGTTTTAATGGTGCCCGGTGCTAATATTATTGATTATGCAGCCGACCATCTTGTGACAGCTGGAGACATTTCATATCGCGAGTCTAAAAATCATAATCAAAATTATGGGATTCAAGAAATTCTTTATGATTTTTCAAATACAAAAGATAATGATAGACATGATTATGAAGCGCGAATCATTGCTAAAGACATTATTTCAAAAGTCAAAAGCGGTTATCAAGTCGTCGATAAAGACCCAAAAACAAAATCCAAATATTTAAGACCTTGTGAATTTAAAGATTTCACAATTATTATGGATCGAGGTAATTATTTTGATGACTATAAAAAAATTTTCATGGAATACAATATCCCATTATTAGTTTATAAAGATGAAACGATTACGATGAGTAAAATTCTCGTCGTTATTCGCCAACTTTTAAATATTTTAGACATGACAATGAATGAAGAAAACTTTATCAGCAATGAATATTCGATCTCATTTTTGTCAGTGGCTCGGTCGTTTCTTTTTGAATACGACGACCAAACAATTTATGACTATATCAAAAACGGAAATATCGCTTCTTCGTCCATCATTAAACAAATTGAAGAAATCAAAACTGAGTGTCAAAACAAAACCTTAAAAGAAATCGTTGATATTTTAGTAGATAAATTCGCTCTTTATGAAGCAGTATTCAAAATTGGAGATTATGTTTCTAACGCTTCAAAAATTGAAATGGTAACAAAACTCGCCGCTTCTTTAGATGAAATTGGAATGAATTTAACAGATTTTGTTACATATTTTAAAGACATCGAAAAATATAAAATTGAACTTAAATTAGAACCAGTCATTGATAGCGACGATTCAGTAAAAATCATTAATATTCATAAATCAAAGGGTCTTGAATTTTCAATTTGTTATTTTCCTGGGCTTTACAAAGAATTCTATCTTGATATGGCAAGAAATAATTTTATTGTTTCATCAAAATTTGGAATTTCACTCGTTAACAAAGAAGAAAAAGAAAGCAATTTCTTAAAATTCCTTGCTATGCAAGATGAAAGAAAGGCGATTTTTGAAGAAAGGTTGCGAATGCTTTACGTCGCACTTACGAGGACAAAGGAAACCGCAATTCTTATCAGGGAAAAACCAGATGAAGAAAAAGTGGCTCCTAAATTGGAAAATTCTAAATCTTTTGATGACTTCTTCCGAGCAATCGGTTACGAAGCCTCAAATTCTGAATTTTATTCACCTGACACTCCGATAATTCCTCTTTCTCTCGATCTAGAAAAATTTAAGTCAGCTCCAAAGAAATTAACCGTTGAAGAAACATTGAAAATGGATGATAACATCATTGAAGTTAAAAAAGCCGCGATGGATGAAATTAAGACCTCATCTATTGAAACCTTAGAACTCGGTAATACTTTACATCGTTTATTAGAAATTGCTGATTATGAAACCAAAGATGTTTCTTTTATTCAAGACACAAAAATAAGAAATTATGTTGAAAGGGTTCTCAAAAATAAAATTTTTGAAAATGTCAAAAACGATGAATTAAAACATGAATTCACATTTTATGATTCGAAAAACGACGTGAACGGAATTATCGATTGCTTAATTATAAAAGAAAATTATATTGCTATCGTTGACTTCAAGTTAAAAAATATAACTGAAGAGGCTTACGCTTCGCAATTGGCGGTTTATCGTTCTTACATCAAACAAATCACTAATAAACCTATTAGAACCTACCTTTTAGCAATCATCAGTGGAGAGTTGGAGGAAATACATGAAAATTAAAAAAATAGAACGTGAAAATTTCGACCGTGTATTGACGATTTTAAATGCTCCAAACATCACTAACCATGATTATGTATATGAAGTATATTCGATGGCTAATGAAGCAATTAAAGAATTGGTCGAACAAAACATTTTAAAGAATATTCAACCTATCAATCCTGTTCTATTAACAGGTTATGTTCTTGGAGAATACATTTACAGCGTTGAGCGTAAATCTCTTGAAGAGAAAAAGGTTTTTGAAGACGATCAAGAAATCAAAAATCAAATGGCAGGAGTTGTCGCGGATAAATATTTGTCAGGTGATTATTTTAATTATAAAGAAAAAAGAATTACGAATAAATTCATGCCTCCGATGTCTTCGCTTGATCTTTATTTAAATTTCATGCTCAATATGCTTAATACTTATCCAAAAAACGACCCCTCTTCAACGTTGATTGTCGATCTTTTAATTAAATCTATTTCTTTAGCTCGATGTGTTGTTGAACTTCTTGAAAATGGACACGAAACCGAAGCGATGGCTTCTTGGAGAACTCTACATGAATGCGAATCCACTTTATTAGTTTTAGATCGTTTCGGTGAAGCGATTATTCAAAAATATTTAAAACATATGAAATATGGGATTGCATTTAAAATTGGAAAGAATAATCGCGAGCAAACAGAAAAGATTTTTGAAGAAATTAAAAAAGAAATGAAAGAACATAACTTAAAGAGCAAAGATACCAAAAAATATATTGAATATGGTTGGCTTTATGGAACGAATGTGGTTCCTGATAGTGAATTGAAATTAAATTTCCGTGATGGTTTAGAGACGGTTGCAGGTTTGCACCAATACTCAGCCATCTATGAAACTTCATCAGAAATCGTTCACAGCACGCCAATGCTCATATATTCAAACAAAACATATTATTATCTTCTAGCGCTTATCAGTACTTATGAATCATTTTTCAGAATTGAAAAAATATTCACAAACCTTTTTGGACAAAAAATTACTCCTGCACAACGCGCCCAGTATAACGCGATGAGAAATGTTTATTATTCGCAGTTAATTGCGATTCATCGAAAAGAAAGTGATAACTTAAAAGATTTGAAGAATAGAACGATTAAAAAATAAAAAAACGAACGGTTGATGAGACCGTTCGTTTTATTTGTAAATTAAACGTCAGCGTAGCAAGATTTGCCGATGAATTCGCGTAATAACGAATTACACGGAACCCATTCATCAGACAGGTCATTGAAGAATTTTAACATTCTTATCAATCGCTCAGAAACCGGGAAGTGTGGAGATTCAGAATCAATTGCCCTTAACAAAGGCATTGCATATTTTTTCATAACACTCAATTCATAAATGAGGAATGAATTGAAAACATAATCCGCACCTTCTTGATTATCGTAAATCCATTTGAATTCGCCTTTGCGAACACTAGGCCACATAACAAGAGTTTCAACGGCTGATGCATTACGGAATTGATAATCCCGAACAATGCGACGAAGCAATCTCAAATCGGTAAGGGAAAGCGGATTGTGATTATCGATGTTGATCTGAGCTTGTGGAGCAATGTAAATTTTAAATTTTTGGTGTCTTGGAATCGATAAGGTAAGCATATCATTTAAAGCATGAATTCCTTCGATGATAATTGGCTCATTCTGTGCAACTTTAATTTTTCGGCCAAGAACTCGATGTCCAAGTTGGAAATCGAATTTAGGCAATTGCACTTCGAGACCTTCAATAAGATCTGAGATATTTTGGTTGAAAGTATCGATATCTAAAGCGTGAATATCTTCTAAATCAGGATCGCCATTTTCATCTTTCGGGGCTTGTGCTTTTGGTAGGTAATAATCATCAATTGAAATACGAACGGGGCGAATGCCGCGAGAAAGAAGTTCAATCCTCAACCGATTAGCAAAAGTTGTTTTTCCACTGCTAGAAGGACCTGCAATACAGATTAAACGGATTGAACTGATATCTTTTTCGATTAAGTCACCGAGTTCGGCAAATTGGTAATTGTGTTGATGTTCGCACATGTTGATAAAATCAACAGAGCCAAATTTTTCAGCAATTTTATTAATTCCAGAAATAGTATCAATCCCGGCTGCCCTTGCCCAACTGTGTGCTCTTTTCAGTGTGCGACCATAAATTGGAGCATCTTCAAATTCGGGGATTTCACCCTTGCACTCGGCCCTTGGATATTGAATGATTATTCCTGGTGAATAATAACGAATATTAAAATTTTTAATATATCCAGTAGATGGAACCAATCTTTCATACATGTAATTGCAATAACCTTCGCATTCATACATATGAGCGGTTTCTTCAGGTCGCACTTCTAAAATTTCGATTTTGTCGAGAAAATTTTCTTTTTCGAAAATCTCGGCCGCTTCTTTTTTGCTCATCTTTTTCCGTTTGAGTGGGTAATCGGCTGCGACGATTCGGTTCATCTCTTCAATTAAATCGTGGGTGAGTTGAGCGGTCACGGTTCGCCCTTCGTTTAATATCTGCATAAAAATTGAACGCGAGACATTGTATGAAAATCTGAATTGGAGGCCAGGGGCAATATTATGCATTGCCATTGCGATTAAATAACGAAGCGACCCTTCATATGATCGGATAGCATCTCGGTCTTTGACAGTCAGAGGTTCAACGTGTGAATCCTCTTGGAGGACATAAGTTAGTTCGCGAACTCTATTATTGACTCTTGCACAAACGAAATCCCGATTGTCACCGATTATATCGAGAATCGATACGGGCTTTTTAAAAGTTTTTTCTTCATTGTTAATTTTTACTTTAATTGACATTATTTTTCTCCTATTTTTATAAATGACTAACGATGTAATTTTACATAAAAAGTGACTTCATTTCAATTTTTAATACGCACTTTCATTCGTAAAGTTTTAACAGTTTTGAAAAGACTGAAGAATATTTGAAAAAAACATCGTTTTTGCGCTGTTTTTGAAATTTATTTGGAAATTATTTTTTTTTGAACTTTTAGAAAAATAAATTCAAATTAGGGAAAAATCGTTTTTATTGTTCAAGATTAAAAAGAGATAACCAGATTTTGTTTGTCTTTTAATTTATTAAAAAGCATAATATACACGAGTATAAGCAAGGAGATTATATATGAAAAACATGGTTTACATTCAAAGCGGAGGACCGACATCCGTTATTAACACTTCACTTTATGGAGCTATCAAAGAAGCACAAAATCATCCCGATAAAATCGGACACATTTTTGGTTCTAATCATGGAATTGAAGGATTGATTAATGATGATTTATTTGATCTCGGCCTTGAAGATGAACACACTATCGAACTTCTAAAACAAACGCCAGGATCTATTTTAGGAACAACAAGAAGAAAATTGCCTAAAGATTTTCATGATCCAATTTATATGAAAATTATCGAGAATATCAAAAAGCATAATATTGGATATGTTTTTATTAACGGTGGAAATGATTCTATGGACACTTGCAATCAAATCGCAAAACTCTGTGAAGAATTAGCGCTAGATGTCAAAGTTATTGGAGTCCCAAAGACAATCGACAACGACTTAGCAATTACGGACCACTCACTTGGTTTTCCAAGTGCTGCAAAGCATGTTATTAATATTGTCGGTCAAATTGCCACAGATGCGCGATGCTTTATCCATGGGAAAGTCCATATTATTGAAATCATGGGACGTAACGCTGGATGGTTGACTGCATCAGTTGATTTACTTCCTGAAGCTTCGCGTCCTGATCTTATTTATATTCCAGAAAGCATTTTTAACCTTAAAGAATTTATGGAAGACGTACGAGTGATTCATCGCAAAAGAGGCTCGGTCGTTGTTGCGATTAGCGAAGGGGTGGATTTTCCACGCGATGTTTCAAATGCAAGACGAGATTCATTTGGTCATATTCAATTAGAAGGCGGTGCGGCGGAACTTTGTCGTTTAATCGATGAAGAACTCAATCTCCCGACCAGATCAATTGAACTATCGATTCCGCAAAGAGCCGACGCGGCTTATATTTCAAAAGTAGACCAAGATGAAGCGATTGCAACGGGTAAGCTAGCGGTGCAAAGTGCATTAAAAGGCGAAACTGGTAAAATGATTATCTTCAGAAGATTGTCCTCAAGTCCATACAAAATCGAAATGGCTCTTGAAGATGTTGGGAAGATTGCAAATGAAGTGAGTATGATTCCTCAAGAAATGATTAAAGATAATACGCGAATGAGTGATGCTTATCGTAAATATTTAAGTCCTCTTATCAAAGGTGAAATCGCACTAGAATTTAAAGACGGCATCATCGTGATGGCCGAACTTAAAAAAATCAAAGTTTAACACAATTAATTATCTTAAAAAAACGATGTTACAATCGTTTTTTTATATCAAATTAAAAATTTGATAATAAGGATTTTAAAGAATCAGGATTTTCCAAGTAATTGACTGAATTTTTTATCTCGTTGTTTTCGACGTTGAAAGCCCATGAAGTTATAGAACTATCCAAATCGTATGAATTCAAGAAATCTTGGAAAGTGTTTTTTTCAAAATCTTGGATATCGATGAGAAGTGAAGGAGTAGTTCTTGTGGAAATAATTGGATAGACGATTTCAGAAAAAATCTCATATGTTGTTTGATTGTCAAAATCGAAGGTATAAACGGAAAAACTATCAAAAGATTCTAAAAAATAATTAAGCCCATTAGTTGTTCTAGCTATATACATTTCACTTTTAATACAAAAATTATTCATCGATGTTAAGAAAGACTGTTCGTTGTTATATTTATTACTAGCTAAAGTTAGTTTTAATTCCCCTTGCTTAAAAAATAAAGTTTTTGGAGCGACATCAAAATATTCAGGATATTTCTGGTACACCTCTGAAAATAAAGGATCGGTGGTGGAGTAAGAATAGATATCGTACTTATTTTCGTTGATGAGTTTGACAAAATACGGTTCTATTTTTTGACAAGTGGGGCAATTTGGAAATTTAAAATATAAGACGAAATTTTGTTTGGTATTAATTAAAGAATCAAAAAAATCTCCATCAATCGCGTGCATTTTTTCAATTTGCCCAGACATCACATCAAGAGAATTCGGCAAGATGATCTTTGAATCGCTATTGCAAGAAGTTAAACCAGGAAGCAACACAAAAAGACTAGAAAGTTTTAAAAATGCTTTTTTCATCTTGTCCATATTTACTATATAAATATAACGCGAATAAAGAAAAATTCCATAATTTTGATTTACTATGTTAATATATTTTAGACAAAGGAGACTTTATTATGCATCCATGGCACGACGTTAGCCCCGAGAGAATTACTCCTGAACATTTTTTGGCTCTGATAGAAATTTCCAAAGGAAGTAAGAACAAATACGAATTAGATAAACCGACAGGACATCTATTGCTTGATCGCGTTTTATTTACCTCCACTCACTATCCGCAGAATTATGGTTTTATTCCAAGAACTTTTGCACGTGACTTCGACCCTCTTGATGTTTTGGTTTTAGCAAGTGAACCGATTTTGCCGTTATCTTTTGTTAGAGCTAAACCGATTGGCGTTTTAGTTATGATGGACAATGGATTGCCCGACGAAAAAATCATTGCTGTCGCTGAAGATGATCCGTTTTATAGCGGATACAACGATGTGACTGATATTCCGCATCACATTATGGATGAAATCCAACACTTCTTCAGTGTTTATAAAAGTTTAGAAGGCAAGGACACAGATGTCGACGTTGTGGAAAACCGAGAAAAAGCAATTCAAGTCATCGCCGATTGTATGAAAGCATATAAACATAGCATCGAACCTAAAGTCCGCGCTGAAAGAAACGCTAGAAGATAAAAATCAAGCCACTACAGTAAGTGGCTTTTTATTTTTTAAACATATTTGAATCTATTCGGTTTTTCTTTATTTTAGCGATTTCTAAATAAACCGGATTGCTATCTTCTTTCGCCATCATCAAAGCCCAGTAATACCATAAGATATCGCTGAAATGACAGAATAAATCAACACGCTTTCTTTTTAAATCATTCAGTTTTGCACCATAATAAGTTTTTAAAAACAATTCTTTTTGTGAAGAGACTAAGTTGTTTTCGCTAATGAAAGACGCTAAATCAAAATATAAGCTATTCATTCCGGCATATTCCCAATCAATAATGACGACACTATCAAATTTATATAAAAGGTTTCCTTGGACTAAATCATTATGACAAAGAACAAAATCATCTTTTTTAAGCAAGGAAGAAATCGCACGAACAATTTTTCCTTCGTATCTTTGATCGATTTTGCTTTCTAAGCATGAAGATCGATACGTGTCTAGTCTTTTAAGTGGATCAAAATTATTAGAAGAAATCAATTTTGCACGATGCAATTTTTTGATTGTTTTCGCACTAGTGCGAATTTGCTCGTCGCTTGGAGTTTCTTTATATAAAAAAGCACCGTGGACGAATTTAGAAATTTTAATCCCTTTTTCAGCATCAAAATAAATGACTTTTTCGCTTATTTTTAAAGGTTCAATTAGTTTTAAAATATCTTTTTCTAAACGATAATCGTTAAACGGTTGGATATAATCTGAAGGAACTCTTATAACATAAGCGTCATTGATTAAATAAGAGACATTACTGAGTCCGCCCAAAAGAGGAGCGAATGAATATATTTTTTTATTCAAAAGAGTCTTAAAAACCGTTTTGACTTCAATATCTTTCATATATGACAATATTACACTATTTACTTTTGAAAAAAACACATTTTTGGCATATTATTTTTATATGATTCATATTGTTTTGTTCAGACCTGAAAAACCTTTAAATACCGGGAATATAATGCGAACCTGCGTTGCAATAGGGGCTAAGCTTCACGTCATTGGACCGATTGATTTTTCTCTTGCTGAAAAAGATATTAAACGAGCGGGTCTTGATTATATTGAACGTTTAAAACTAGAGTTTCATCGTGAATATTTTGAATTTGAAAACAAATACGGCAAAGAAGACATATTTTATGTCACGAGATACGCTAATAAAACTTATACGTCTTTTGATTTTTCTGACTCTTGTAAAGATATTTTTCTTATGTTCGGAAGAGAATCGACCGGAATCCCACATGAGATTTTAAGAGAAAACAAAAATTGTCTTCTCAGAATTCCAATGATTTCTGATACGCGTAGCCTCAATTTGGCAAATAGTGTGGCGATAGTAGTTTATGAGGTGCTTCGCCAACAAAAGTTCGAAGGTCTTGCAACTCAGGAAGAAATAAAAGGATCTAATTGGCTTGAAAAGGAAATTATCAATGGTTAAAAAAAGTAGCTTTTTATTAATGTTAACTTTGATACTGGCCAGTTGTGATTTCACTCCAACCGATTATCGGATTACAATCGATCGTTCCACAAGAGGTGGAGGGTTGTTTCAATTAAGCGGATCTGAACTTCACCAATTGGCGATTGTTGAAGAGAAAAACCTTGTGGTTTTATTTTCTCTTGAATCATGCGAGAGTTGTCTATTCGCCAAAGAACAATTAACAGCTTATGGAAAATTAAAAAAATGTGATATGTTCTACGTTGATTTTTCAGAAATAGGAGAGTCGGAATACAATATTCTCTATGAGACTACCAACTATATAAATGATGCTTATGCACTCCCGGTATATGGAGAAGAAATTTTTCTTCCGAAATGTTACATTTTCTCTAAGCAAGCAATTATTGTTACTTTTAGTAATGATTATGTAGAAAAACTAGATACCTACATTAAAATTAGCGAATAATTATTCCTTGTTTTTCGAATTCTTCAATCGATGCAGAGCGAATTTTGTTGATGTGAATGGTTTGGTATTTTTTCAAAACGACTAGACCGAGTTTATTACCCTTTTTAAGATCTTTTATAAGTGCGTAATTGACGTCACCATCATTCTTTTTAGATAAAATAAGCGCAAGTTCAGCCCCAAACAATAACTCTTCTTCTGTCGGATTATTTTTAGCGATGACAATGTGAGCGCCAGGAGAAGTAGAAATATGTAAAAAAGTATGTTTAAAGTCAGCGATTTTAAATGTCAATTCATCATTTTGTTTATCGCTTTTTCCATAAAATATTTTTGTCTCGTTCAAATTTATAAAATTAATGTTCTTCTGTTTCTTTTGCTTAGCTTTTTTCTTTTTCTCTTTTCCGTTTTTATCGTTTAAAATCGAACTGCTTATTTCTACCATGTCTTTTTCATCTGCGAATTCACTTTGAATTTTTAAATGATTTAGATATTTTATTTCTTCTTTAATGCGGAGGAGTTCTTCGTTTTGAAATTCAATTTGTCGCTTGGCTTTTTTATAAACTATGAAATGATGATTGGCATTTGCGATTCTGTTTTTTTCTAAGTCAAAAGGAATTTTATTTTCAATTAAAATACGCGAAATGTCTTCATCTGGAAATGAGAGAAGAAGGTTTCCGTACTCTTGATAAATCAATTTGCTGTGTGCGACTTTTAACTCCTGCAAGATGATTTCCTCCTTTTTAAGGAGAAGTTTTTCTCTTCTAGCTAAAAAAGTGAAAAAAGGTGCAAATTTTTCAGCAATTCTTTTCTTGATAGAAACCGAAAAATCCTCTTTTAAAGTTTGATAAAAACGCTCTAAATCATGTTCCTTTTTTGTTATCTGGTAATCAAGTAAAGAAGGCGCTGAATATAGGCCTCCTCTTTTTATTTGGCGGGTCGTGGCACTTTGATTATAGTGAGTTGCAAAACGAATGCGATTATTTTCGCCAACAATAATCAAATTAGGACGATGAGGAATAAATTCGAGATAGAGATTTTTTTGATGTCTTAAAAAATCGCTTCCGAGTTCAGACAAAGTAATTTTGATAATTCGGTCATCGTTAGTTTGTTCAATTTTTAAGATGCGACATCCTCGTAATTCTTTTCTTAAATTAGATGATAAATTACCATCTAGGGTTTGGAAACTCTCTTCAAGTTTTAAAAGGCCTATTCGCGGGTAGTTATGATCAAGAGAAATGAAAAGTTTATCAGATCGAAAGAAAGAAAAAGATAAAAGGATATCTGTAGAATTTAAAATCGTTACATTAGAAATAAAATTGTCACTTATTTTTTGATTGAGATCTTGCGCAATTAACAAGACCAAATCCGCATCCATTTTAACGGATTTACTAATTTGATTTTCTGAGTTCTTTTTAAGCATTATTAGTTTTCCTGAATTTCTTTTACAATTTATTGTATATTTGTTTGATATAAATTTCCTAATTATTTATAATAATTTACAATGGAAACGACGATGAAAAAGGGTTTATTGATTATTCTCAGCGGACCTAGCGGGGTCGGAAAAGGAACCATTCGAAAAAAAATTATTAAAAATCCTGATCTCAATTTAGCATATTCAATTTCGATGACGACAAGAGAAAAAAGAGAAAAAGAAATCGAAGGTGAAGATTATTATTTTGTCTCGCGAGAAACATTCCTTGAAAATATCAAAAGAGGAAACTTTTTGGAACACTGTGAATTTGTCGGAAATTTTTATGGAACTCCAAAAGATAAAATCGAAAAACTTCGTCTTCAAGGAAAAAATGTTTTTTTAGAAATTGAAGTGAGCGGTGCTACAGAGGTGATGTCAAAAATTGATAAAGACGATTACGTTTCAATTTTTTTAACTCCACCTTCGATGAAAACTCTTGAATCGCGAATCCGGAAAAGACGATCTGAGTCTGAAGAAATTATTCAAAAACGTCTCGATAAAGCTAAAAGCGAATTAGGCGCAGGAGTCAACTACGATTATATCGTTGTTAATGATGTGCTCAAAAAAGCGGCAAAAGCAATCACGGACATCATTATCGAAAAAATCAAAGAAAATAATGAAAAATAAGGACGGGAGGATTGAAAGTGAAGATTATTGAACTGCTAATCGAATACACTGCTCATTCATTGGACCGTCCTTTTACTTATCTTTATAACGGCAATAAAAATATCGAAAAAGGATATCGAGTTTTAATCACTTTTAATCACCGAGAAGTAGTGGGTTATGTATTAAATGTTCAAGAAACTTCTAAAAATAAGAAAAAACTTGAAGAAGAAATGGGGTTTGTGCTTTTTGAAATCATCGATGTTTTAGATGAGAAACCTTTGTTGAATGAAGAATTATTACAACTAGTTGATGCTTTAAGTGATTACTACTTAGCTCCCAAAATTAGCATTTTACAAGCGATGTTGCCGCCCTCGCTCAAACCTGCTAAATCTGCACTTTCAAAACCTAAAATCGCATTTGATAAATATCTTGAAGTCGTTGACGCTGACGAAAATGATTTGAGCGTTAAACAAATCGAGATTTTAAGATTGATTAAAAAGGAAAAAAGTGTTTTAAAACGTGAAATAAAATCGATTTCTATCATCAATAAATTATTAAAATTAGGAAAAATAAAAATTGTTGAAGTAGAAAAACGAAGAATGAAAATTCCTGATTTCGCCATCGAAAAGCCGAAGGAATTAACCGTTGATCAAAAACGAGTTCTTGAAGAAATATATGCATCAAGAAATTCTGTTTTTCTTTTAGAAGGTGTGACTGGAAGCGGCAAAACCGAAGTTTATTTAACGCTTAGTGAACGAATCTTGAACGAAAATAAAACGGTTTTAATGCTAGTTCCAGAAATCGCACTCACTCCGATGATGATGGAATATTTTATGAAGAGGTTTCATGGCGATGTGGCAATTCTTCATTCTGAATTGACGCCTGCTGAAAAATATGATGAATATCGCAAAATCGCATCCGGCGATTGCAAAGTTGTAGTCGGAGCTCGAAGCGCAATATTTGCACCTTTAAAAAACATCGGTTTAATCATTCTTGACGAGGAACATACCGAGTCTTATAAGCAGGATGCAACTCCTTTTTATCATGCTCGCGACGTCGCTTTGATTAGAAGTAAAATGAATGGTGCAAAGGTAGTTTTGGGAAGTGCAACTCCATCTTTAGAATCTCGAGCAAGAGCAAGTAAGGGCACTTACCATATTCTCTATTTAAATAAGAGAATAAACGAACAAAAATTGCCAGAAACAATTATCACAAATCTATTGGATTATAGTAATATTGATCGCGAATCCTATATATTTTCACTCACTTTGCGCAAGGAAATTAAACTTGCATTAGAAAGAAAAGAACAAATCATCCTCCTTATTAATCGCCGTGGGTTTTCCACTTCGGTCAGCTGTAGAAAGTGTGGACACGTCTTTAAATGTCCTAATTGCGATATTGCGCTCACTTACCACAAACAAGACGATATGCTCAAATGCCATTATTGTAATCATGTTGAAATTATGCCAAAGACTTGTCCTGAATGCGGATCACCTTATTTGATTAAAACAGGATTCGGAACAGAAAGAATTGAAGAGGAAGTTCATCGTCTATTTCCAGATGCTAAAACTCTGCGACTCGATAGTGATTCGGCTAAAGTAAGAACGAGAATTCAAAAAACTGTTGAGGCGTTTAGGAATAAAAAAGCCGATATTTTAATCGGAACACAAATGATTGCAAAAGGTCATGATTTTGAAAATGTCACTTTGGTCGGCGTTGTTTTAGCCGACATCGGTTTATCGATGCCCTCTTATCGAAGCAGTGAACGAGTTTTTCAACTCATCACACAGGCTATTGGGCGAAGTGGAAGAAGCGACAAAAAAGGGAAGGCCATCATTCAAACTTATTCACCTTCGCATTATGCGATTACGATGGCCGCAAGGCAGAATTATGAATTATTTTATGCGCACGAAATGAAGATGAGAAAATTACAAAATTATCCACCTTATTGTTTTTTAGCCGCCTTCAATATATCGAGCAAATCTGAAATTAAAGCAGTGGAAACCGCTTTTCAAATCGTTTCAGAGTTAAAACAATCTCTCTCAACAAACGCCGAGATACTCGGTCCCACTTCGCCTTTCATACCTTATGAAAATAATGTTTTTAAAAGAGTGATTTTAGTAAAATATAAAAACCCTTCTCTCGTTAAAGAAGTCTTCAAAAAAGTAATCAATTCCTTAAAAGGAAAAAGTCAAATTTCTTTAAATGTTAATATTGATCCTTATGATTTTTGAGCTGTATTTATCGATGCTTTAGAATCCACTCTTTAAGTCCTTGCAAATACATTGTCAAAAACTCTTGTGTTTTTTTATTATTCAACTTTCCTTTTTGGTCGAGCAAAGTATGAACAGAAGCGATGTAAACTTCTGGTTGTTGGATTACGTGAACATTTAAAAAAGCCAACACTTGTTTGAGGTGATTTGTTGCGTTGACACCTCCCAAAGAACCCAGAGATACACTGACGACACCGGCTGGTTTGTCATTCCAAACACTTTTACCATAAGGTCTGGAGCCGACATCTAATGCATTTTTTACAATTGCTGGAAAAGAACGATTGTATTCTGGGGTAACAAAAAGCAAAGCTTCGTTGTTTTGAATCTGCTCACGAAAAACTCGCCATTCTTTTGGTTCATCACTTGTTCCTTCTAAATCCTCTTCATAATAAGGAATTTTTGTAATATCAACATAATTAAAATTGAATTCTTTTGGGGCTAACCCTTGCAAGATAAAAGCGATTTTCTTTGTAAAAGAATCTTTTCTTGCGCTTCCAATAATGACTGCAATATTTATTGTTTCCATATCAATCCTCCATATTTAGATCATTTTCAGTATATATAAAAGAAGAATGACTGTCATTTTGAACGCTTTGGTTTTTTGAATATTTGTTGAACTGTATTTTAAAATACTCATGTATTTTGTGTTATGATAAACTATAAATTAGGAAAGTAGGCTTTTATGATTACAATTACCATCAACGGTTTAGACCAATTCGTCGTCGCAAGATTATCCAAAGAACTAAATAAAAATCTCGCAAATCTTTTTGAGGTTGACGAAAAAGAAATTAATTTTATCGCTCCGCAGAGCATGGTCTTTCATAATGGGGTAGAACAAACATCGTGGCATGTGATTATCGATGTCGCCGCTCCAGAAGAATTAAAAAAATTGGAGAAAAATATTGCCGACTTTTTATTTTCTAAAATCGAGGACCTTGCAATAAATATTGAAATTAAATTTACCTATTTTTCTAAAGCGAATCATTTCAAACATGTCAATGAGGACTATCCTCTTTATATTACCGAGGCAAATGTGGTCCATATCGAAGATGAAACTGACGAAGAAGAAAGTGAGGAAGAAGACGCATTCCTAGAAGATCCTCTGAATATCTTAAAGGAGGTGCTCTAATTTTAAAAAAATGAAAGAAAAAGAAATTTTAGAACTCGCTTGTCGAGCCATCGTCGATATCATTGAACAAAAGAATTCTTTTTCAAGAGCCTTGAAATCCGTTTTTGAAAACAACGAAACAACTTCTGAAGTCAAATCTCACGTGTCAGCTTTTGTTGGGTGTGCTCTTCGTCATTATTTTGTTTTCGATCAATTTGTCAAAGACAATTTTAAGGAATTGAAGATTAGTACAGCGAGTAAAGTTTACGTTGTATTAGCAAACAATTTGTTCTTAAAGCGGTTTGATGAAACATTATGTAATGAATTCCTCAAAGAGAGCTTAATCGCTGCAGATGTTTCTTATAACCAAGAGGAATTCGGTGAATTGCTCCTTAAAATTGGAAAAGAAATCCCGCTTATTCCTGAAAAGATCGATAAAGGATCTTATGAATTTCTCTCTTTGCGTTTTAACACTCCATTATGGTTGATTAAAATGTGGGTCAAACATTTTGGGCGCGGTTTGACTTACAAGATTTTGAAGGCGAATTCGCGTCCGGCCTTAACCGCCGTAAGAGTTAATACTCTTCTTACTTCCAGCGAGACTCTTCTTGAAAAATTCCCTAAAGTTTTAGAAGTGTCAGATACTGATAATATTTTAATTTATAAGGGTCGAGCTTCTATTAGAAAGGAAAATTTTTACCGAGACTATCAAGTGTTTTACGAAAAAATGGCAGTGAAATATTTGTTTGATCTCTTGGATCTAGATCCTTTGAAAACGATTTCGATTTATGCTCATGATTACAATAATGCATTTTTAGAACTCGCAGTAAGAACTCAAAATGAAGCAAAATTCGACATCATCGTTCCGAGCGGAAAAGACTTTTTCCAATTTAAAACTGCAATTTTAAATTTCAAACTTTCTAATCGCGTTAAGGCATATGAATGTGAAATAACTGGACTCGTTTCAATTATGAGTGCGCCGATTTCGACATTTATCGTTTTTCCACAATCTTCAAACTTTGAACTTTTAAGAAGTGAACCTGATTATTTTCTTCGCTTCAATCCAGAAGTGTTAGATGAAATTATCAAAACACAAAAAACAACACTCGAAGAAAGTGCAAAATTCATTGAAAATGGTGGACGACTGATTTATATTATTCCGACAATTTCAAAAAAAGAAGGAACTTATTTGATCTCTGATTTTTTAAAAAATCATTCAGAATTCAAACTTTTAGCGGAAAGGCAAGTATTTCCGTTTGAAAACCTGGATAGCAGTTTATATTACGCCATCCTCATCAAAGAGGACACAAATGTTGATTAATTTATACGGACAAGAAATAACAAAATTAGAAAAATTGATGATTGAAGAAAAGCAAAAGAAGTTTCGGGCTACGCAATTATTCACGTGGATTTATGAAAAAAAAGCAAAAACGTTTGACGAAATGACTGATATTTCTCTTCGTTTTCGAGAAGTTCTAAATCAAAAATATTGTTTGGATTTGCCGAATATTTTTTCTCGTCAAGATGCAAATGACGGAACGATTAAATTGCTCTTAAAGATGAAAGATGGTGCAAAAGTGGAAACGGTTTTAATGCGTTATAAATATGGCAATGTCGTTTGCGTTTCAAGTCAAGTCGGCTGCAATATGGGTTGCGCATTTTGTGCTTCTGGACTTTTTAAGAAAACACGTAATCTCGAAGTTGAAGAAATGGTCGGTCAAATTCTTATCATCAATGAAATTTTAACCAAAGAAGGAAACGGAGAACGGACGACTCATGTTGTGGTGATGGGAACCGGAGAACCTTTCGATAATTATGATAATGTTTTAGATTTTGTTCGAATCGTCAATCATCCCAAAGCTTTGGCGATCGGTGCAAGACACATCACTGTTTCCACATGTGGAATCGTGGACAAAATATATCGCTATGCGCATGAAGGATTACAAATAAATCTAGCGATTTCACTCCACGCTCCAAATAATGAAATCAGAAATAAATTGATGAAAATAAACAAAGTTTATCCACTTGAAGATTTAATGCAAGCGGTCAAATATTATGAAGAACACGCGTCAAGGCGAGTGACCTTTGAATATATTTTATTAAAAGGCGTGAATGACTCTTTAAAACACGCTGATGAATTATCAGATTTGATTAGAGGAACATTAGCGTACGTTAATTTGATTCCGTATAATTCCGTCGACGAAAAAGATTTCACCCGATCTTCAAACGACACGGTTAAAGCCTTTTTAGATCGACTGATGAAAAGAGGAATCACCGCGACGATTAGAAAAGAATTCGGTAGCGATATCGACGCTGCGTGCGGACAATTAAGAGCAAAAATGGAGGCTTCACAATGAAACCAATCAGCGGAAATTTCTGCTATTTAACTAATATAGGTCAAGTGAGAATGACCAATGAAGATCAAGCTTATGCGCTCACCAACAGTAAGGGTAAAGTCATGCTCTTGGTCTGTGATGGAATGGGCGGACAAAATCGTGGTGATCTAGCGTCTCGACTCGCAACCGCTATTTTAAGCGAAGAATTTAAAAAATATCCAAAATTTTCTAATAAAAATATTGAAAGAATGTGGATTAGAAATTCAATCAAAAAAGCAAACACTGAAATTTTTTCAGAAAGTTATAAAAATCCGAAATATAAAGGAATGGGGACGACGCTTACCGCGGTTCTCATCAGCCATAATCATTTAACTATTGCACAAATGGGAGACAGTCGAGCATATATTTTGCTAGATGGAAAGTTAGAGCAGATTACCGAAGATCAAACATACGTTGGCTTTTTATATCGAACTGGCCAAATCACCAAAGAAGAAATGCTCACCCATCCTAAAAGACACATCCTTTCAAATGCATTAGGAATTAATCCTGCGATTGATGTCGATATCAAAACAATCAAATACGCTCATGAACCATTATTGCTCTGTTCAGATGGTTTATATAATAATGTGAGTTTTACCGATATGGAAGCGATTTTAAAAACCGATGAAACTCCAGATCAAAAATGCGCGAGTTTAATCAGCCTAGCTAATGCTAATGGTGGAAGCGATAATATTGCGATCGTCTATTGGGAGGTAATCGAATAATGGCAATCAAATTCGGAATGCTCATCGATGAACGCTATCGAATTACCGCTAGAATCGGTCAAGGTGGAATGGCTGAAGTTTATGAAGCAAACGATATTATTAACAAAAGAATTGTAGCGATTAAATTCATCCGGGAAGACGTGATGGCTAATCCAGTGAATTTAAGACGTTTTGAAAATGAAGCAACTATCGCTGCTCAATTAAATCACCAAAATGTTGTGAAAGTTTATAACCACGGCGTGATTGAAGGACGCCCTTATATTGCATATGAATATATTTCAGGTCAGTCTTTAAAAGAAGCACTTGATTTTAGAACACGCTTTACAGTCAATGAAGCGGTGGACATTATGGTTCAATTAACCGCAGCTTTAGAAGCAGCTCATTCTCATTCGATTATTCACCGAGATATTAAACCAGATAATATTTTTATCATGCCGGATGGAACAATTAAATTAGGAGATTTTGGAATTGCACAAACAGATGACATAAACGAATTCTTAACTTCGACAAACGAAGTGGTGGGCTCGGTCCATTACATGGCACCCGAAATTGCCTCTGGCAAGTTGGCGAGTTTTAAATCCGATATTTATGCAACCGGAGTAACCTTTTATGAATTGATTACTGGACACGTTCCATTTGAGAAAAAAACTCCTGTTGATGTTGCCGTGGCACAAGTACGGGAGAAATTTCCAAGTGTCAAAAAGTACTTAACACAATGCCCAAAAGAAGTTGAGAAAATCATCTATAAAGCAACACGAAAAAATCCAAAAGAAAGATATCAAAGCGCGAATGAAATGTATGAAGATTTAGTCGAATTAAAGAAAAATCCGACTGCTTTAAAAGAAAAGAAAAATTGGTTGTCGCGTCTTTTTGGTTTTAAATAATGATCGGAAGAATCGTCGCTTCAATCAGTGGACAATATTCTATCAGTGATGGTGAAAATATTTTTTCAGCAGTGCCACGAGGTATTTTTAGAAAAGATAACCAGCGGTTATTGGTTGGAGATCTTGTGGAATTTAATAAAGAAATGAATACTATTGAAAAAATTCTGCCCAGAAAAAACGAATTGAAAAGACCGCGAATAGCTAATATTGACCAATTGCTTATTGTCTCTTCGATCGATAAACCACTATTTTCGTTCGAACTAGTTTTGAAGTATTTGACATTTGCTAATTTTAATCACATTCATAGTGAAATTATCATCACCAAAACAGATATTGCTTCAGAAAACGAAATAATTGCTCAAATCACGGATGTTTTTGAGAAAATTGGAGTTAAAACTCATTTTATTTCTAATAAGACCGGCGAAGGAATTGAGGAAATAAAGAAAATTTTTAATGGCAAAGTGAGTGCGCTCATGGGGCAGTCAGGAGTTGGAAAATCTTCATTTCTAAATATGGTTGACCCCCTATTTGATCGCGGGGTCGGACAATATTCTGAAGCCCTTGGTAGAGGAAAACATAAAACAAGAGAAGTTATACTTCTACCTTTTGGTGGTGGATTTATCGCAGACACCCCGGGGTTCTCTTCTCTCGAACTCGAAATGACCAAAGAAGAACTCGGACAATATTTTCCTGGAATAGAAAATTTATATACTGGTTGTGCTTATTCTAATTGCATTCATATTTCAGAAATTAATTGCAAAGTTAAAGAAGCGTTAAATCTAGGAATTCTCCCTAAAGTCGTTTATGATTGCTATATCAAAATGTCGAACGAAGCGTTAACATTTTATCGGAGGTAAATTATGGCAAAAACTATTATTGCTCCATCAATTCTAAGTGCTGATTTTCTTAAATTAGGTGAAGAGTTAGAACGCATTGAAAAAGCCGGAGCGGACTGGGTACATTTCGATGTTATGGATGGGCATTTTGTCCCTAACATCTCATTTGGAATTCCTGTTTTGAAGTCGATTGCTCATGGGCATAATTTGATTAACGATGTTCACATCATGATTTCAGATCCAAAGTTTTATGCGCCTAAATTTATTGCGGCCGGAGCAGATTACCTCACCTTTCATTTCGAAGCTTGCAAAGATGTTCGTGAATGTTTAGAAGTCATCGATCTCATCCACGCCTTAGGAGCAAAAGCTGGCATCTCTTTTAAACCTCGGACCGATGTTAAAAAAATCGTTCCTCTTCTTCGCTTTCTAGATTTGGTTTTAGTGATGTCTGTCGAACCTGGTTTTGGCGGACAACAATTTATGAAAGATTCTGTTTCTAAAATCGTCTTCCTCAAAGACTATAAAAATAATAATCCTGATGCTCATTATTTGATTGAAGTCGATGGAGGAATCAATGAAACGACTGGACAAATTTGTCGGATAGCCGGAGCCGATGTCTTAGTTGCCGGTTCATATATTTTTGGCCAAGAAGATTATGAATTTAGGATTTCGGAGTTAAAAAAATAATGGCTCATCAAATCGCTTCATTTGTTTTAGCGACGATTTTTATTGCCTTATTTTTAGTTTTCTCTCTCATCTCATATTTCGATTATCATAAAAAGAAATTTGATTTTAAAAACACTTTTCCATACGAAATAAATGATTACAAAATAACTCGAGAAAATATTTATGGGAAAATCTCATTTGGTGTTTCTTTGCTCGCGCTGATATTTTTTTATGCGACTTATTCACTCGGTTTAACGAACTATCATTTCGGAATGGCGATATTCATTGGTTTAATGGGAATCATCGGATTGCTGGCGAGCGCAATTATCTTTTTTGCTTCTTTTAATAATTTGAAACTTCATTTAGCAGGAGATGTTTTACTTTTCAGCAGTGGAATTGCTCTTAATGCTGGGATTAGTTTTTATACTTTATGGGATTTAAGAGATCGAACGATTCCAATCAATATTTTGAAAATCGTAATTGGGGCAATTGTGCTATTGATAATGGTGGTTTTAATTTTATTAGTTATAAATCCCAAAATGAAAGAGTGGAATAAACTTGAAGAAAAAACATCAGAAGATGGAACGGTAAGTTATGAACGTCCTAAACGGATTATTTTAGCGTATGTTGAGTGGCTGTATTTCTTAATACTATTTATAGATGCCTTATTGTTAGTGACAATATCCTGATAAAAAAACGACCAACGGTCGTTATTTTTTTGTTGTTTACTTCGTTTTGTTGAGAGTTCGATAAGCACGCGCAGACATTCTAACGGTCATTGGTTTTCCATCGACTTCAACTTGGAATTTTTGTAGGTTTGCACCCCATTTTCTACGAGTAGCTCGCAAGGAGTGAGAACGTTTATTCCCGCTTATTGTTCCCTTGCCAGTTACTGGACATATTCTAGACATGTTACGACCTCCTAACTAAATGCTTGTAAATAATACCATGCTGAAATATAACATTCAATGTTAAAGTTTGACATTTGGATGACGAAACTTCAGCGTTTCGAAATCGACGAGGTTAGAGCATCTTTCAAGCATAGCTTGATAAAGTACACCTTTTTTGTCAAAAGTGAGATAGCGAACATCACCTCGATTGGTGACAAAAAGAATCATTTTATGTTTTTTGCTATATTTTTCATCGATGTAAATCACATCAGAAAAATAGTAGATCATTTCCTTTTTAAAGCGGTGAATCAGAACGTACTTTCTTTCTAAAATGTAATAGTTCTGCAAGATGCTTAAAACATAAAAGAAAATAGTCGAAGCGGCAAAAACTGCAATGACAGTCCATTGTCTCCAATCCCATGCTCCTGAATCAAGAAAAAGCCACCAAAGAGCACCAAAAACAAGAGCCGCGCCAAGGACAGCCGCAATTAAAAAAGTATAAGTCATTCTAAAAAGGCTTAATTGTAATTTCATAATGCTGACATTATACCAAAAAAAATAAACTTTCCGCTTTAAAAGATAAAGAAAAAATTTCTTTAGGCATTTTTTTAACTCATTTCGTTATCATCTTCTTCTTTATTTTTTTCATCTCGAAAAGAAAA
>JBAYST010000011.1:0-24234 GCA_041676005.1 Bacilli bacterium
ACTGCGGATTTTAGACCTCTTGAAGACAACCTTGAAAAGTGGATTCAAAATGCAGTTGAGAAAATGGAGAAAGTAAAAAATGATTAGAGTGAATTTAAAAAATGCAGTCGATGAAAAAGAGATTTTAAAATATCAAAAAAAAGTTGAAAAAATCAATTTGATGATTGAAGAAAAAACAGGTCTTGGAAATGACTTTTTAGGATGGGTCGATCATCCGAAGAACTTTGACAAAAACGAAGTCGCAAAAATTATTGAACTCGCTGATTATGTCCGCGCTAATTTTGAAGTTCTCGTCGTTGTTGGAATTGGTGGAAGTTATCTTGGAGCACGAGCTGCGATCGAGGCGCTTGGAGGACTTTATCCGAACAAAAAATTGGAAATCATTTATTTAGGAAATACTTTTTCTTCGACTTATACCGCACAAATATTGTCTTATTTAGAAAACAAAAAATTTGCGATCAATGTCATCTCTAAAAGTGGAACTACTACTGAAACATCTATTGCGTTTAGATTAGTTAAAAATTTACTAGAAAAGAAAATTGGAAAGAAGGCGAGTCAAAAAGCAATTTTTGCTACGACCGATAAGACTGAAGGAGCGTTAAAAAAACTTGCCGATCAAGAAGGTTATGCGACTTTTGTTTTACCAAACGATATCGGAGGTCGTTATTCAATTTTCACACCGGTTGGACTTTTTCCTTTAGCGTGTGCTGGATATGACGTGAATGCATTTTTAAATGGCTCATTAATTGGTTATGAGAAATATTCCAAGGCTTCTTTAGAAGAAAACCCTTGTTACATGTACGCGTGTTCACGCGATTATATGTCTAGACATCAAGGAAAAAATGTCGAATTATTCGTTCAATACGAACCACAATTCATTCAAATTTCGGAATGGTTAAAACAACTATTTGGTGAAAGTGAGGGCAAGCATAAACGAGGAATTTTCCCCGCTTCTGCATCGTTTTCAACTGATTTGCATTCTTTAGGTCAATTCATTCAAGATGGAACTCCACTTTTATTTGAGACGATTATTCGAGTTTTAAAACCTGAAGAAGATATTATTATTCCACACGATAAAGATGATTTGGACGGACTTAATTATTTAGAATCTAAAAAATTATCTTATATAAATGAACAAGCTTTTTTAGGCACTTTGAAGGCTCATCATGAAGATGGAAATGTGCCTTGTATTGTTTTAGAAGTTGAAGAAATGAATGAACAAAATCTTGGCGAATTATTGTATTTCTTTATGAGAGCTTGCGCGATGAGTGCTTACCTTCTTGAAATCAATCCGTTCGATCAACCGGGGGTAGAAATTTACAAGAAAAATATGTTTCATTTGCTCGGGAAAAAAGGGTACTAATATTATCTCTATTTTATCCAAATTCTCCTTAAAATATCTCATTGACTTGATATATATCAAATGATATATTATTTAAGCGCGTGACAACCAACGGGGATGCTTAGCTCAGTTGGGAGAGCATCGCCTTTACACGGCGGAGGTCGGGGGTTCAAGCCCCTCAGCATCCACCATTACAATTCGATTTGGAGGGGTAGCGAAGTGGCTAAACGCGGTTGACTGTAAATCAACTCCTTAGGGTTCGGCGGTTCGAATCTGCCCCCCTCCACCATCTTGGGGTGTAGCCAAGCGGTAAGGCAACAGACTTTGACTCTGTCATCTCGATGGTTCGATCCCATCCACCCCAGCCACGCACTTTTTTTATAAAACTCCCGTTAGCTCAGCCGGTAGAGCACTTGACTTTTAATCAAGGGGTCAGAAGTTCGAATCTTCTACGGGAGACCATTCTTTAGCCCAGGTGGCGAAACAGGTAGACGCACAGGACTTAAAATCCTGGGGGAGTTAAATCCCGTGCCGGTTCAATTCCGGCCCCGGGCACCAAATCAACAAGCCTTTTAGTATTATTTAAAAGGAGTTATAGCATTTAAAATCCTCAATATCAAATTGAAATTGGGGCATAGCCAAGCGGTAAGGCAGCGGGCTCTGAACTCGCCAGCTCTGGTTCGAATCCAGATGCCCCAGCCATTCACCAACATTTAAAACACCTACTGGTGTTTTTTTGTTTAAAACATCTGATATATCAATTTCTTAACCTGTGTTATCATTGTTATGATAAGTAGAGAAAGGAGAAAACGGAAATATGGAAAAAGACACAACTTTTGAAAGTTTTGGAGAAGAAAATATTTTTGAGCCTCTTGCAGCATACAAAAATATTTTTAAAGAGAAATTTAATCGAAATGCACAAGAATACTTTGATGGCTTAGTTGAAAAATCTAAAATCGACATCGAGGCCAACAAAGAGACCAATCGAAAAATAAAAAAAGCTGTCGCTGAAGCTGAGCAGCTTGATAAAAAGATCAGAACAAAGAGTGGATGGAGATTATTTCTCATCTTTTTAGCAGTTGTTTCTTTTATCGCTTTTATCGGTGGGATTATCATTACCGTTCAAGGAATTCAAGACACCTGGGTTCCTATCTTAACAATTACTTTAGGGCTCGTTATTGCAATTTTTTCTCTTATTATGATTTTTGTCGCCATCAATCCAAAGATTAAAGCATTACAACTTCAAAAAAATGAAGAAGATAAACGAATTAAAAAATTGAAAAACGAAGCCTGGGAACAATTAAAATCGCTAAATGATCTATTTGGAAATTCTACGAATATCGATTTATTTAAAAAAACTATTCCTCTAATTAATTTAGATCAAACGTTCAATAGCAAAAGGCTTGATTATTTGGTCAACAAATTTGGTTTAGCTGATAATTATGACTTAAATCGTTCTACCCTTTATGTTCAATCAGGTGATATTATCGGCAATCCATTTTTCTTAGCGCGTGATTTAGTTCATTACTTGGGGACGAAAACATATTCAGGAAGCATCACAATTACATGGACAACCACTACTTATATCAATGGAAAAGCATCTGTTCGACATCATTCACAAGTCCTAACTGCTCACGTCACTAAACCGTGTCCTTATTATCATAAAGAAACTTATTTGGTTTATGGAAATGAAGCTGCTCCTGATCTCATCTTCTCTCGTGAAGATTCTGATGCTGAATTACTCAATGAAAAACAAATTCAAAAAGTTGTCGCTAAAGAAGAGAAAAAACTGAACAAAATGGCAGAAAAAAGTTTAAAAAAAGGTGGGACCTTTACCGTTATGGGTAATACTGAATTCGATGTTTTGTGGGGAGGTCAAAATCGAAACAACGAAGTTCAATTCAGACTTCTTTTCACGCCACTCGCCCAAAAGCAACTCCTCGCTTTGATGAAGGATAAAACAGTCGCTTATGGTGATGACTTCGATTTTATCAAACATAAGAAAATCAATATTGTTGAACCGGAGCATTTAGCGACTACAATCTTTGAATTAGGGCCTGAACATTATAGAAATTATGATTATGAAGAGATGAGAAAGAATTTCCTTTTCCTCAACAATGATTTCTTCAAAAGCGTTTATTTCACTTTTGCCCCCATTCTTGCAATTCCGATTTATCAACAACACAAACCACACGAATACATTTATAAGGATTTATATGAAAGTTACGTGAGTTTTTATGAACACGAAAAAGTCGCAAATGCTTTAAATGAAGACGAATTCAAACATCCGTTATGTAAAACCCCGAGTATTTTAAAGACTTCGACAATTAGAAGTGGGGATTTTTTAGACACGGTTTTGGTTACTGCCTATGGATATAAAACTATCGAACGGGTCGAAGTGGTCCGAGTTAGCGGAGGCGATGGAAGAATTCATACCGTTCCGGTAAGTTGGACCGAATACATTCCAGTGCAAAAAGAGACCCCGCTCAATATTGGCATAATTGAAGAACAAAAAGCTGAAACTTGGAGTGAAAAGATTCGCAAATCATTCGAAGCGTTTAAAAAAGATGATTCGAACGAAGGAAATAAAGACATTATTCCTGTTGGATTGTTTCTAGCTCATATCGTAAAAAGTAAGAAAAAAGATAAATAATCTTTTCAATATATGTCATAATATTCAAATGGAGGTATAAAACATGGCAAACGAACTAGATGAAATGACTGGACCGGTCAATAAAGAAGGTCGAGATATTAATGTTATCGAAAAACAAATTCCTGTAAAAGTCGGTGTGGGATCATTGATTTTTGAAATCGTTCTTTGGGTTTTGGCAATTATTCCTGGTTTAATTTTCTTAATTTTGAAAATCAAAGCAAAAAATTATTTCCGTGCTTTACAACAAAAAATTCAACACAATGCATCGCAGATCGATAACTTCCTTGAACAGAGAGTTCAAATTCTTCAAAACGTTGTCGGAATCGTCGAAAAATCTGTTGAACTCGACAAAGATGTCATGAAGACTGTTGCTCAATTCAGAGGTGGAGTCAATCCAACTGAAGCAAATCGAAACGAAGTTTCTGATCGTCTAGACAGTGCGATGACAAGTGTCAGAGTTGCTTTTGAAGCTTATCCAGATCTTAAGTCTCATCGTTCTTTAGCTGATGCTATGCAACAAAATAGCTACTTGCAACGCGAAATCACCGCTGCTCGTGAAGTTTATAACGATACCGTCTTAAGATGGAACCAAGATATCTTCGCTTGGCCAACAAAGATGATTGTTGCTGCTAAAGCAGGTTATACAACGAGAATTCCTTTCACTGCCAGTAAAGAAGTGAAAGAACAAGCTCGCGCCAAGTTCTTCTAATAAAGTAGAAAACTTATAATATTAAAACCTCAAGTCAATCAACTTGAGGTTTTTTTATAAAAAAAATAGAAATCCGCTTCTACCTTTTTTCAAAATGAAATGTCACTTTTACTTTTGGCAACTTCAATTTTAAATCTACGCAAATGCGCCAATAATTCTTTAGCAGCTTTTTTGGATTTTTTAGGATAAAAGAAGATGAGAATACTATCTCCGTTTTCAACCGAAATAGTAAAACGATGAAAACCTCGCAAATCTTTTCTTCCAATTAATTTTTCATCGGTTGCAAAACCAATTTCTTTTAATTTGATTGCAAAGCGTGCATTATGGTAATTTATCTGGCTTTTATCATCTACAAGATCAATGGTCTCGTCATCAAATACCAAGATGCTATCATGAGTCGCTAAAAGTGCTGCATGATGAAATAATTCTTTTGGAGAAAATTTCATCAAGCCGAAAACTAGAGCAATACCGTATTCTTGAGCTTCAATTTTTGTTTCCATCATCTTTATTTTAATCATCTTTAATTACAATTAAAACAAACTTTGCTATAATCGTTGCTGCTATGGAAGAAACTGAAAAATTAATTTTAGCTACATTAGACAAAATTCGCCCGTTTTTAAGACGTGATGGCGGTGACATCGAATTCCTTTCTTTTGAAGATGGAATTGTTTATGTCAAAATGCATGGAGCTTGTGAAGGCTGTGCTTTTATCGATTCAACTTTAAAAGATACAATCGAAGTCATTCTCACCGAAGAAGTTCCGGGTGTAATCGAAGTCAGAAATGTATAAAAAATCTCTCGCTTAGAGAGATTTTTTTATTTAACGAAGGATATTTTCTTTTCGGTTACAGATGATATATCCATTACGGTTATAGACATCTTTACGGTTATAAGTTAATTTTTTTCCGTCAGGTTCTACAAATATTCCACCGGCTTCAGTGACGATAATATCACTTGCGGCAGTGTCCCATTCTTTTGTGCCTGATGATTCTCTAAAGGTAACTTCTGCTAAACCAGCAGCGATTCGGCATGCTTTTATCGAAGAACCAAATTTTTCGATTTTAGTAATTTTATCTTTGTATTTTTCAATAAGCGCTTTTTCTTTTTCGTTAGAATGAAAAACGCTAATCAAAACCGTCAGATCTTCTAATTTATCATTAACGTGAATTTGAGTGGCTATATCATCGAGTACATGAAAAGCTCCGTTTCCTTTTGAAGCGAAATACATTTCATTTTTCGCGGGAACTACTACAACTCCGACGACAATTTCGTGTTTATATGCTAGGGCGATATTCGTCGTGAACTCATCATCACGAGCAACAAAATTTTTTGTTCCATCAACAGGATCGATTATCCAGACAAAATCATTTTTTAATCTATTTAGATTATCATCACTTTCTTCAGTTAAAAAAGCGTGATTAGGAAATTCTTTTCGGAGATAATCATAAATTATTTTATCTGCTAATTTATCAGCTTCAGTGACGGGAGATTGGTCAGATTTGATTTCTACATCAAACCCTTTTCTATAAATTTCCATGATTTTAACACTGGCTCTTTTGCCAGCTTCAATTGCGGCCAATAATTCTTTTTCCCACATGTTTATTCTCCTTTTTCTAATGTTTTATCTAAGTCGCTTATGATGTCATTTATCAATTCTGAAGAAAAATCACAAGAAGAAATACCAGCGGCATTAGCGTGTCCACCGCCTCCAAATTTCAAAGCAATCGTTTGAACAGGAATAGATTTACTTCTCAATTCAACACGCATCTTTTTATCTTCAAGTTCGACAAAAAACGCCCAAATCGGATATCCTTTAATTCCGCTTAATAAATTGACTAAGCCTGATGCTTCATTAGAACTGACACCGTATTTAATTCGGTCTTCTTTTGTAATGATGAGGTAAATTAAACCGTTAGCGGTTTTTTGATAGTTAGAATAAATATATCCTTTAAGCGCAATAGAGTTTTCCTCGCTTTGATACATCAAATCATATAAAGTTTTTGGCTCTATTTCATATTTCATCAATTCACTGGCAGTTTTGAATGAGCGGCCATCTTTTTCCAAAAATTGAAATCGCCCAGTATCCATTACTAGACCGACAAAAAGTGCTTCGGCTCCTCTTTTCGTCAATTTCATTTCTGACTCTAAAATAAACTCTAAGACCAATTGTGCCGAGGATGACGAAGTCGTATCTTTCACCTCAATGCCTTCCTTAAAATCTATAGGAGAAATGTGATGATCAATTTTTACAAAATCTTTTGCTAGTTTGATTCTTTTATCTTCGGAACGAGAAATAATATTAAAATCGATAATAAATGCGAGCGAATCTTCAATCATTTGCTCAGTAACAAGATCCATCTTTCCAAGCCGATCAAAAAGAAATGGGAGTCCGCTTCCAGTAATATAAACCTTTTTCTTTGGCCAGGTTGCTAGAATAGCTTCTTTTAGTCCGACCTGCGAGCCATAGCAATCACCATCAGGATTTTCATGTCCGAAAATGACTATGCTTTCAGCTTCTTTGACTTTGCAGTAGATTTTTTCAAACATTTTTGCTCCTTAATATAAAAGCCTTAATAAAGGCTTTTATTAATACGTCTTCCTCCGTTATTTTCATCTTCAGAGTTGTCATCTTCGTCTTTTTCTTCTTCATCATCTTCTTCTTCTTCAGATTTTGGTTTTTTGACGATGATTTCTTCTTCGTCATCATCAGATTCGTCATCTCCATCATCTACATCATTATAAACATCATTTAAATCAATATGAACTTTGTCAAAAGGATGGCGACTGCGAAGATCCCATATATTATCGCCTAAATCGACAAATCTTCCGTCGAACATTAAATTCGTGTAAAATTTTGCCACTTTGCCATTTGCATCTGCTTCACTGAGGGATAGCGTTTCAATAATATGATTCCAAATTTCGCTAAATGGAACTTCATTTTTTCTGCTTTGAACATATTCATAAGCAATGTCTAACGTTGACTTTTTTACCATGTGGTTTTTTCCTTCCAATCACATTTTATTTGGAGCTTCAACTCCGATTAGATTTAAAGCATTTTTCAAGACAATTTGCGTCGCTTTTGCTAGTGCAAGACGGTTGCTTGTCAAGGCAGTATCATCTTTATCAATGATGCGACAATTCGTATAGAAAGAATGTGTCGCCGCTGCTAATTTTTGAATGAAGTTGGTGATGATTGATGGTTCTTTTTTATTTGCAGCATCTTCGATGACATGAGGATAATCAATCAACAATTTGAGCAAATCAATTTCACTTTCTTCTTTTAGTAATTTTCCACTTGCATCAAGTAAAAATTCATCGGCGGCTTGTTCGAATACACTCGCAAGTCGCGCATATGCGTACTGAGCATAATAGACAGGATTAGAACTAGATTGTTCGCGAGCTAGATTCAAATTGAAATCTAGATGTGAACTAGCGCTTCTAGCGACAAAGAAATATCTGACCGCATCGATTCCAACATCTTCACAAAGTTCTCTTAAAGTAATTGTTTTTCCTGTTCTTTTGGAAAGTTTAATTTCTTTTCCGTCTTGGAATATTCTCACCATTTGAATGATTTGAACATCGAGCGTATCTTTTTTATAACCATGCATCATCAAAGCGGATTTCATTCGGTTGATGTAGCCATGATGATCAGCGCCTAAAACATCGATCAAATAATCAAATCCTCTTGATAATTTATCGAGGTGATAAATAATGTCGGGGAGAAAATAAGTGTATTCTCCATCGCTTTTTACAATGACCCGATCTTTATCATCTAAAAAAGAAGAAGTTTTTAAAACTAAAGCCTCACCATCGTGATAAATATATGGTTTTAAAAATTCAATTTCTTTTTCAATCGCTCCTTTAGAGCGCACTTCACTTTCAAGACTGTAAACATCGAATTTGACGCGGAACATCTCAAGATCTTCATTAATTTTTTTGAGTTCTTCTTTCATTCCGTACTCTTTAAAAAATGAAAGAGCGTTTACATCATTTAAATATTTATCTCCGTGATTTTCTTTGAGTGTTTTTGCAATTTGAATGATATCTACTCCTTGATACATGTCTTCACTCATCGGCGCTTCTAATCCAAATAATTGCTTATAGCGCGCATCGATTGATAATCCGAGATTATCGATTTGATTTCCAGCATCATTTAAATAAAATTCGCGAGTAACACTGTGCCCAGCTTTAGTCAAAATTCTTGCCAAAGAATCTCCAATGGCTGCATTTCTAGCATGTCCAAGATGCAAATCTCCGGTCGGATTAGCAGAAACGAATTCAATATTTATTTTTAAATTCTTATTTTCACCGTTCCCATAATTTTCTTTCTTATCGATAATTTCACCAAGTTTCGCGGCTAAAATATCGCTCTTGATGAAAAAATTGATAAAACCAGGGCCCGCGAGTTCTACTTTTTCTAGTCCTTCTTTATCGATACTTTCCACTAACAAAGAGGCAACTTCTCGTGGAGATTTTTTTAACAACGAAGAAAATTTCAAGGCTGCATTAGTCGCATAATCACCATGATTTTTATCCTTTGCGCTTTCAATGACAACTTGTTCTAATTCGATTTCAAGACCGAGTTGGGCGAAAGCTGTTTGGATTTTCTTTTTTAAATTGTTTTCAATACTCATAGGACCCTTTATTTATATTCACACATTATACTTGTATAAAAACATAAAGCAACAACGATTTTATACTTTTTTTAGGAGAATAATTGCGTTTGCTTCAATTGCTAGATTTGCCCCGACTTCTCCAACACCTTCATTAGTACCGGCACTTAAGGAAATATTTTTAATATCACTAGAAAATAAATTTGCGATATTTTTTCTCATCACATCAATATAAGAGGCCAAACGAGGACTTTCTAAAACGATATGAACGTCTAAATTAACTAGGTCATATCCGTTTTTTTTCATAAGAGAAATAACTTTTCTCATGATGATCGCGCTATCCATCCCTTTACACGTTTCATCTTCAGGAGGAAAGTGTTTTCCTAAATCTCCTAATGCTAAGGCACCAAGAACAGCTTCGCTGATAGCGTGATAAACAACATCGCCGTCACTGTGCGCTAATTCACCCAAATGAAAAGGTATGACAACACCAGCCAATATCAAGGGACGATTTTCTACTAATCGATGAATATCTTTTGAAAAACCTATTCTATACATAATCACACATTGAATCTAAAGAACATAATGTCGCCATCTTTAGGCAAATAATCCTTTCCTTCGCTTCGAAGTTTACCGGCTTCTTTAACCGCTATTTCGCTTCCTAATTCGTGAATTGCTTCATATGGATAAACTTCAGCGCGAATAAATCCTTTTTGAAAGTCTGAATGAATGACGCCCGCGCATTCGGGAGCACTCATTCCGTTTTTAAAAGTCCAAGCTCGACATTCATCTTCTCCGACCGTGAAAAACGTCGAAAGGTTTAATAATTTATAAGCGGATTTGATGACTAAGTCAAGACCAGATTCTTCTACACCTAGAGAAATAAGATATTCTTTCTTTTCCTCTTCGTCCAATTCTGATAATTCGCTTTCGATTTGACAACTGACCGGAATGACTTGCAGACCTTCTTTTTTAGCTTCTTTTAAAAGAATTTGATAATGTACTGCTTCATCGAGATTTAATAGATCTTCTTCACTTACGTTAGCAACATATAAAATTGGCTTATCGGTTAAAAGAAAGTAATTGTTTTTTATAAACATGCGTTGCTCAACGCTGAATTGCAAAGACCTAACGGGTTTACCGTTTAATAGTGCTTCTTTAATCACCGTTAAAATTGCGGTTTCAAAAATCGCTTCTTTGTCTTTTGCGACACGAGCTTTAGTTTCAACCTTGCCAAGGCGGTTTGAAACGGTTTCTAAATCAGCTAAGCAAAGTTCGAGATTAATAATTTCGATGTCTCTAATCGGATCGACCGAATTTTCAACATGAATGATATCTGAACTTTCAAAACATCTGACGATTTCGATAATGGCATCGCATTCGCGAATGTGCGCTAAGAACCGATTTCCTAATCCCTCGCCTTTTGAGGCACCCTTAACCAAACCAGCAATATCGTAAAATTCAACATTCCCTGGTACTTTTCGTTTCGGCTTAAACAAAGCGCTCAAAAAATCGAGACGTCGATCTGGGACATTGACAACACCAGTATTAGGAGAAATAGTCGCAAATGGATAATTAGCCGCTTCTACATGTGAATTGGTGATCGCGTTAAAAAGAGTCGATTTGCCAACATTCGGAAGTCCTACAATTCCTGCTTTTAATGCCACACTATATACCTCAAATTACATTTGATATTATAGGTCAAATGTCAAATAGTAGCGATTATAATTTGTTTTATTTATAAAAAAACATAATTCGTGCATCAATAAACTGTTTTTAACGTATTAAAAAGTTCACTATTCATTTTTCAAAAGATCTAAGACGTTCATTTTTCCAAATCTTTTCATGACGATGAAAGATGGCAAACCGCCTAAAATAAAACTCGTAGCTCCCATCACGATAATTGCCACAATTGTGTTCAATATATTTGAGTTTTGAAATCCGATATAAGGTAAGGCGAAGAAAAGAGAAAGGGTGGCACTTCCCCAACTAAATCCAATTAAAGAAAAACTATAAGTGTGCAATAACTTATTTGATTCTTTTGCGTTGGTCCCTAAACATCTTGCCAATCCGATTGCCTTTTTATTTTCTAGAACGAAAAGATAATCAAGCGTTGCTATAAGCATAAAAGAAATTAGAAATGAAACAATCGATAACGAAATAGTGATGATTCTAACGAATTTTGAAGCTTCTTTTGTGCTTTCGGCTAATTCATCATAAGGATAAACGTATTTATATTCTGGGAAATTTTCGTCGAGAAACCTTTTCGCTTTTTGTGCTTCTTCGCGATTTGAAAAATTAAAGACAAGTGAATTTATAACCAATTCAAAAGCACTCACATTCAACTTACATTGGAAAAATAAAAATGACCAATCTGCATCGTGGTAAATAACATCTTTCTTCGTTTCTGAACTGATTCCTGAAATCACCAATTCACAAGAAGAAAAAATTCGTTCCATTTTTTCTCCGTGTCTTCTTTCGCTCTGCGCACTTGTTAAATGCAAAATTTTCCCCACACAATTTTCATATCCAAAAATCGACATCGCCATTTTTTTAGAAATGACAATTTCATTGATGGTTTGAGCTGTTCTTCCATAAGACAAGCTAATTTTAGTGGGTGAAAAGATCACTCCTCCTTGCAAACTTTTGGAATAATGTCCACTGAGAACGCCATCAGGTAAATCGATAAAATCTTGATTTCCCATTTCGACAAATGTGTAGGCATCGACAATTTTTTCGATTTGTCTTTCGGAAGAGGAAAAAAATATTTGCTTTGCAAAACCTTCTAAAAAAGCGTTTGGAAAAAGCAAATAACCACCAAAAGAGCCAAATGTTAATTGCTCATTTTTTAATTCTTCTTTCATTAAAGCGACGTGGGAAAGATCGATTGTGGAGATATTGATGTCGAAAACAAGAAGTTTTGGTGCTTCTTTAGCGATTTCTTTTTCTTCCAATAAAGGATAATAATTACTGTTTGCGATTTCGAATATTTTCCGACTATTTTTATGGTCATATCTGAGTTTTCTCACCGCTTCTTCGATTCGATTGTTTATTTTTAAATATGCGATTTTCTTCATTGTCCATGGAAGAGAATTTTCATCAAGAAGATAAGAGAAAGGTAATCTCATCTCTTCTTCGTAAATGTATTGATTCCAATAATGATTTGAGTGAAAGATTCTCGATTCTTGTCCGACAACAAATCCTTTTAAAGTGAAAATATGTTCATCTTCATACTGCCAATCATCATTTTTTGTTTCGCAACAAATATTTACGCTATGTTTATCTAAATATTCTCCTAAAATCTGAGCTGTTTCTTCAATTTTTAAAAATTGACAAATATATTCAATGTCGCCTTGTTTCAATTGCAAAATCATTTCATCGTCTTCTAACTCTTCTATCAGACGAGGAAAGATTGGTTTTGTGCAAAATTCTAACCATTCAAAATCATTGATATTTCTAATTGAAAAACTAGGAAGTAAGATTTTTTCACTATTCTGCGAAATAAAAAAACTATTTTTATCTTTAAAGAAATTCTCAAAATTTGCTTGATAACAAATCCCACTATCAAAAACTATTTCACTGTTTTCCAAAGCGATTTTTTCCACTTCCTCCAAGGTCGTTGCTTTAAAATTCAATTTGCTTGATAAATCATTTGTTTCGGCATACAAACTTCCTTCATTTACCAAAGAACCATAAGAGTCTTTAATGAGTTTTTCAATTATCCCTTGAGCGAGAAAAGAAACACCGATTCCGAGTAACGCAAAAGACAAAAATATGTTATTCAAAAGTGTCCTAAATTTCGTTTTACGCATTATCGCAAAAGCGTAATTTAACGAAAAACTAAAAGGCATTTGGGTTCGTTTTTTAAACACTGCGGACTTGGCGAGTTTTATCTTCGAACTACTGTTTTGTTCTTCAGTTTTTTTATCACTTTTAACAATTCCATTTTCGAGTTTAATTATTCTTTCAGCGTATTGACTCATCAAAGCGAGATCGTGTGAAATGACAATGACTAGAAAAGTTTTAGATAAACTCAAAAGAATATCCATGATCATCTTTGAATTGGTTTCATCTAATGAACCGGTCGGTTCGTCGCAAAGAATAATCGCTGGCGAATTAATGATTGCTCTAGCGATTGCGACCCTTTGTTTTTCTCCTCCTGAAAGAGAGTCAATAAATGATTTTTCACGACCAGAAAGACCGACCAAACTTAAGACATTTTCGATTTTTGTTTTTCGACTTTTTTCGTCTAATTCAAACACAGAAGAAAGAGCGAAATTTAGATTGTTTTTAATCGTTGTTTTTTCAAATAATTTATAATCTTGAAAAACGAAACCAATGTTGCGAATTCGGTGCTCACTTTTTTCTTCCTCGCTCATGTTTTTAAGACTTAAATTATGGAATTTTATATCGCCTTTAAAATCAATTAAACCCGCGATGGAATTAAAAAGAGTTGTCTTCCCACATCCAGAAGGACCATGAATAAAAGTGAGTCCTTTTTTTGCAAAATCGAGGTTAATATTTGATAAAACAGTGCGATTTTCGTATATTTTCGTCAAATTTTGAATTTTAAGCATCACTTTTTAATTCCTCTATTAAAGAAATTTTCTTAAAGAATAAAGGGATGATGCTCACAATAAAAACCAAGAAAATACCGATTACAAGAATTGCTATATTATCAAAAGTTTTATTGCTCGTTAGGGTGGCCGATCCATCTAATACAGCTTCCTTTATTCCTAAGAATTTAGCGATTAAAAAATTGATGAAATTCATGAATAAACTATCAGTGATTTTCACAAGAGAAAAAGAAAGCAAAAGTAAGACAAAAGTAATTGATGAATAGATTTTAAAAATATGATATTTGTTTGCTCCTAAACTCAAAAGAATTGCGTTTTGCTTTTGATTTAAAACATAAGAGGAGTAAGCTATTGCGCCCACTATGACAAGCGCCCCAATAATGACAAAAGCAAAAAGAACATCCACCGCCGTATGCGTCGCTTCTAAAAGGCTGACAAAAGCTTCCTTTCGATTTAAAGCCAATGATTCGATTTCTATTTGAGAATCGTTTTTAAGCTTTCTAAGAATGATTTCATAATGTGGAAAATCAATGTTTTTTAAATAAAAGGCGTGATGTGAATAAGAAGTCATTTCATCGTTTGAAGAACACTCATTTATGTAATCGACAACTGTGATTTTACGGTCTGAATAATTTGAAATATTAACCAAAATATACTCATTTAAATCGTTCAGCATTTGTTGATACGAAAAATATATTTGCGGTTCATTCATAAAGGAAAATTCTTCTACGACTCCTAAAATTTTGTACTTTTTAATAAAGACAAATTTATCAACCACTTCAGGGATTGAGTCATCGGTCGTATAGAAAACGATGTCACGGCTAAATCTGAGCTCGTATTCTTTGGTTAATGCATGTTTACCAACCGTCTTTTTTAATATTTCAAACAACGGATTATTGATTATAATTCCGGACGGAAATTGTTCCTTTGAACGATAAGAAAAAAGATCGGCATTCAAGTATTTTTTATCAAAAGAATACACCGGTGAAAATAAGGGTGATATGGTTATTTGTTCTTTATCTAGGTATAAAAAATTTTCTGTGATAAAAAGAGCATTTAAGACTGGTTCGAACACTAAATCGGGATATTCGATTTCATATTTGTTCAACTGCTCATTTGTTAACCTCGAAGTTTTTATAAGCGAAAACGAAGTCCCTTCTATCGGCACTGTTACTTTTTGAGAAATATTAAAATTGGTGTAATTTAAAATTCTGCGTGGTTCGTTCATTTTTGTTTTATTCATCCCGCTTATCAAAGAAAACATCGTATTTGTCAAGATGAAGCAAATTGTAAAAACGCAAAAGAAAACAATGTTTTTAATTTTGTTAGTCTGCAAAATATTTTTAGAAAATCTCCATGTCCAAGATTCAACTTTTTGTTCTTTTTTTTCTAACGGCAAAAAAGACAATTTTGTTTTATTAAAACTCTTTTTTTCATCATCTAAAAGTCTTCCGTTTTTCAGCTCGATGATTCGATCTGAATATTTTTTTACCAATTCTCTATCATGAGAAATTATGATGATTAAAATTTTATCAGAAATCTTTTTTAAAAGATTTAAAACAACTCGTGAATTCATTTTATCTAAAGCTCCAGTTGGCTCATCGGCGATAATTAGACGTGGTTCTTTGATCAAAGCTCTTAAAATTGAAACTCTTTGTTTTTCACCACCGGAAAGATTTTTAACTTTTTCATCATAAAGATATTCGGGAAAAGAAATGTATTTAAGTAGTTTTCGAGCTTTCTCATACGCGATTTCTTTCTTTATACCTTTAATCAAAAGAGGAAGGGAAACGTTATATAAAACATTTTCGTTTTCTATTAAATGATAATTTTGAAAAACAACTCCGATATTTTTATCTCGAAAATCATTTTTTTCTTTTTTTGATAGTGAAGATATTTTCTTCCCATCGAGGTAAATTGAACCTTCATAGTCACAATCTAAAAAGGAGATGATGTTCGCAAGAGTTGTCTTACCACTTCCGCTCTTCCCAACTATTGAAATCAACCCTACTTGATCAAAAGAAAGATTTATATTTTGAAGTGCAAAAAAGTCTTTCTTTGTCGCAGTTTTATATTTTTTTGTCACATTTTTAAGTTCAATAAGAAAAAACCTCCTAATTCTAAATAGGAAGTTTTAAGTTATTTACTAATTATGATTTTTTCATTCTCATGACGAATTATTTTTCGCAGAGATTTTTCAAACGAAAATCTTTCGAGCATAATATATGCTCCACACCCTAAGCACATGATTTTAATGTCTGCTCCCAAGCGAACAATTTGAAATAATTTACTTCTTTTAAAACACGGATGTGCTTTTTTCATTTCTACAATGTCGTAGATTTGATAGTCTAATTTTTCTTTCATATAGATAAATCTTCCATTTTCACTGCTGCTGGAACTTTAGGTAAACCCGGCATCGTCATCACACTTCCAGCTAAGGGAACTAAAAATCCAGCTCCAGCAGATAATCTCACTTCTCTAATTGTAATATCAAAATCACGCGGTGTTCCTAAAAGTTTTGGATTATCACTGAACGAAAGAGGTGTTTTAGCAATGCAGATTGGAGTTTTTGTAAAACCCATTTTTTCATATTTTTCAATTTGCTCAAGCGCTTCATCTGTATATTTCACACCCTTAGCGCGGTAGATTTCCTGACAAATAAGATTGATCTTTTCTTTAATTGAAGTGTTTAGATCATAAAGAGGATGGAAATCAGATTTTTTATTTTTTAATGTTTTCTTCACTAATTCTGCTAATTCAATTGCGCCATCGCCGCCTTTATTAAAAGAATCGCAAAATGCTACTTCGTAACCATTGTCTAGACACCATTTTTTTAAAACGGAAGTTTCTTTTTTGGTATCTGATTCGAAATGATTAATGCAAACAACTGCCGGGACATTATATTTCGCGATATTTTCAAGATGTTGTTTTAAATTTGGAAGTCCTTTTAATAGGGCATCAACATTTTCTTGATTAACATTTTCAAAATCAACGCCGCCGTGGAGTTTAAGTGCTCTAATAGTCGCCACTAACACAACTGCATCCGGATGTAAGTTACCTACTCGGCATTTAATATCAAAGAATTTTTCAGCTCCTAAATCAGATGCAAATCCAGCTTCTGTAATCACAAGAGGCGCTAATTTAAGTGCAAGTTGAGTAGCGAATAAAGAATTACAGCCATGTGCAATATTGGCAAAAGGACCACCGTGAACGAAACACGGATTTCCTTCCATGGTTTGAACTAAATTGGGATTAAAAACATTTTTCATTAATTTGGTCACCGCGTGAGAAATTTTTAAATCGGAAAGTTTAATCGCTTCATCGCTAGTATTATAAGCGACAACTATATTGTTGATTCTTTCGATAAAATCTTTTTCGCTGGTCGCAAGACATAAAATTGCCATCATTTCACTAGCGACTGTGATGACGAATTCTTCGTGTCGAGGAGTGCTTTTTGAGTCATCATTAGCGATGATGATCGACCGCAATGCTCGATCGTTCATATCCAAAGCGCGCTTCCACACTATTTTACTAGGATCAATTTGCAAAACGTTACCTTGATAGATGTGATTATCGATAATTGCCGATATGAGATTTATTGCACTTGTTAAAGCGTGCATATCCCCGGTGAAATGCAAATTAATATCTTCGCTTGGTACAAGTGAGGCTTTGCCTCCTCCGGTTGCACCGCCTTTGATTCCAAAAACCGGCCCTAAAGAAGGTTCTCTTAAGCAGAGTAAAGAAGGTTCATTAATTTTTGCTAATCCGTCACAGAGCGCAATTGAAGTCGTCGTCTTTCCTTCCCCCGCTTTACTCGGAGTGATGGCAGTCACTAAAACTAACTTTCCGTTTTCACGTTTTTTAAGTGTTTTATGAATCGACAAATCAATTTTCGCCTTATCTTTTCCGTACGGAATCACATATTTTTTTGTGATTCCGGCTTTTTTGGCAACATCATAAATGTTTTTTAAAATCGGCATACTAAAACCCTACTTTCTTTTCATCATCGAGAAAATGATTTATAACATGATAGGCAATTGTCAAACCCGCGGCAGACGGAACCATGATCATCGACTGAGGATTTTTACTTTTCAAAAGTGGCTGTTCCGTAGAACATACTGTAATAATCTTTTTAAGATCAATTTTATTTTTACGACATTCGAGACGCAGTTTTTTTGCTAATGGATCGTACGTTGTTTTACTTAACGGCATAATGGTGACTTTCCGTGGATCGAGGCGATTTCCCATTCCTAGCGAAACAATATATGGGATGTTTTTTTCTAAAGCATAATCAATAAGAGCGATTTTTCCTTCAACATCATCAATGGCGTCGACGAGAAAATCGATTTTTTTATTCCCTAATATTTTTTTAACATTGTCTTTTGTAATTTTTTCGCGAGAAGAATAAACCCTTGCGCCATCTGTTAGGATGCCTAAATGACTCGCGGCTAAATCAACTTTCCATAACCCTACATCTTCATTAGAAAAAAGAATTTGCCGATTTAAATTACTATATTCGACGCGATCTGAATCTACTAAAACAAAATTTAAAAACCCTGATCGTGCCAAAGAAACAAGGGCAGTACCTCCGACTCCGCCTAAACCGATGATTGCAATTCTTTTGTTTCTCAACCATTTATATTTTTCTTCACCTATTAAACCAATGGTCCGTTCTTGAGTTTTTTTATTGACCATTGTCTTTTCTCCAATTTTCAATTTTCATTTCTAAATCTTCCACAGATTTAAATTCTTCACTGACAAATTGATGTTTAAAAAAGGTGATTTGTCTTTTTGCATAGTTTCTTGTTCTTTTTTTAATCGATGTTTTTGTCTCTTCTAAAGACATTTTTCCTTCTAAATATTGAATTGTTTCTTTGTAACCAATCGCTTCTTTTGCGGTGAGCGACAAATTGTATCTTTTTAAAAGATTTTTCACTTCATCGATCAATCCATCTAAGAACATCTCTTCAACTCTATTTTCAATTCGTTGGTATAGTTGTTCGCGATTTGGGTTTATAAAAAAGAAATGGACGTCTTGATACATCAATTCATGTTTTTGTTCTTTGATGATTGCAGATTTAGTTTTTCCACTTTCAAAGAAGATTTCTAACGCTCTAATCACTCTTTTGCGATTATTTGGATGAATTTTACTTGCAGACACCGGATCTTTTTTGGTTAGAAGATCGTGAAGTTCTCCGTTGCTCATTTTTTCATCTAAAACAAAATTTTTATCGCTCGGAGCATCGACGAACTTATAATCAAATAAAGCAGCACGAATATATAAACCACTTCCACCGACAACGATTACATCTTTTTTATCTTTTAAAGCTTTATCAACTGCATATCGAAAATCTTTTTGATAATCGCGAATCGAATAAATTTCATCAGGTGTTTTTAAATTCAGTAATGAATAGTGAGCAAAAAGTGAATCATCGGAAGATATTTTTGCGGTCCCGATATTCATTTCTTGATAAATCTGAAAAGCGTCTCCATTGATTATGAGAGGATTGTTAAAATATTTATAAATCTTCTTTACTAAAGTTGTTTTGCCAGAAGCAGTTGGTCCAATAATAACGATGATCATGAGTTTATTTTAACAAGCAAAAGCTAAAAGAAAAAGAATAACCTAAATGATTATTCTTTTAATTTCTTCTAGTAAGTTAATTATATTTTCAAATGACTGTTTGTAATTGATCGTAAGTGGGTTACTTTCATATTCCTTTTTTATTGTTTTCATTTTTTCAATTACATCTTCACCATTTCGAAATCTTGTTTCTAATTCGACGATTTCCTTTCTAAGAGCAGAAAGTGTTACGTCTTCTTCGAATGCCTTTAGCAAAAGTAAATATTCTTTAATTTCCGGCATTTCAAATAAATGCTCTTTCAAATTTTCAGCGGCGATTAAAACTTTATCCATCTAGAGTTTCCCCTAAAAAAGAGTATGTTCGCGATTCTAAAATTTTCACTTTAATAATTTTTCCAATTTTTGATTCATCGCTTTTAAAATGAACGAGTTTATTATTCTCCGTATAACCCGAAAACATTTCTTTATTATTTTTACTAGGTCCTTCGACCAAAACGTCAAAAATATTTCCAACCATCTTTTCGCCGCTTTGTTCAACATATTTTTCGAGGTGTTTGACAAGCTCGTTAAAACGACGATGCTTTTCTTCATCGGTTATATCGTCTTTTAATTTCGCCGCAGGCGTTCCTAAACGTGGGGAATAAATAAACGTAAAAGCGAAATCGAATTTGACATAATCGATTAATTTTAAAGTGTCTAAAAATTGTTCATAAGTTTCATTTGGGAAACCGACGATGATATCAGTGGAGAGTGTCAAACCTGGAATCCTACTTTTCATTCGATCGACGAGATTTAGATAATCTTGAGATGAATATCTCCTTCCCATCTTTTTTAGTATTTCATCATTCCCGGATTGAAATGGAAGATGAATAGCCTTCATGATATTTGGATATTTAGCAATCACATCGATTAATTCATCTGAAAAATCCCAAGGATGAGAAGTTGTAAAACGAAGACGAGGAATTCCTAACTGTGCTACTTTTTCTAATAATCCTGCAAAACTCGTTCCATCTTTCAAATCTTTGCCATAGGCGTTGACATTTTGCCCTAGCAAAGTTATTTCTTGATACCCTAGTGCAATGATTTTCTTACATTCTTTAAGAACATCGACTTCTAGTCGACTTCTTTCACGACCGCGAGTAAAAGGAACGATACAATAAGTACAAAATTTATCACAGCCATACATAATATTGACGAAAGCTTTATAGGCGTCTTGTCTTTTTTCAGGCAAATTTTCAAATATTTCTCCAGCTTGTGATTTGACCGAAATAATGTGTGAAACGTCTTTAGTAAAAAGCTCGTCGACATAATCTAGGAAATGTGGAATTTCATGTGTCCCAAAAATTAAATTGATATGTGGAAAAATTTTCCGAACCTTCTCTACTATGTCAGGTTCTTCGGCCATACAGCCACAAAGAGCAAATATTTTCCTTTTTTCTTTTGATCGCAAAGCTTTCAAATTACCGATTTCACCAAACACTTTGTCTTCAGCGTTTTCTCTAACTGCACAAGTATTGATGATGATGATATCGGCCTCTTTTTCGTTATTGGTTTCTTGGAAATTCGCAATCTCTAATAGACCCGCTAAAGTTTCGCTATCTCTGACATTTGCTTGGCAGCCATATGTTTTAATTAAATACTTTTTATTTTTATTCGCGATCCTTTTTTCTTCACTGATCGAAATATTTGCATAAATCGGGTCAGTTATTCCTTTTTTCTCTTTCGCCTTTATAAGGCAAGGGATGGAAATAATTTTTTCGTATTTCATTATTTTTCATCCTCCTGATAATAAATTGCGAAAATTTCTTTACATAAGCCATTGGTTTCGTCGACATTGAGCACGACTGCAGAAAAAAGTCCGTGATCATTTTCAGATAAAACAAATTTGTTTGAACTTCCGAAAATTATTTTTTGGACAACACTTTCCTTTTCAAATCCGATCACACTTTCTTTTGAGCCACACATTCCAACATCACTAATGAAGGCAGTTCCTTTAGGTAAAATGTGAGCATCTCTTGTTTGAACGTGAGTATGAGTTCCTAATAATGCAGTTACTTCTCCATCAAAAACGTATCCAAAACACTGTTTTTCACTCGTTGATTCCCCATGAAAATCGATGATATTAATTTGTGCTTTTTCATTTTTGAGGATTTCTTGAATTGCTAGATAAGGAGAAGACACTTCTTCTCTCATGAATGCATTCCCAAGTACATTTATCACTCTTAATGAGATTCCGTTGACCATAAATGTCACGGTTCCGGTTCCAGGGTAATCTCTTAAAATATTAATTGGACGAATTAAATTTTCTACCGTATCGATATAAGTGGCGAGTTCATTCTTACTATCGTAATGATTTCCTAATGTAATGCAATCAACTCCACTGTCGATTAATTCATCATAATGACGACGGATTAGTCCTTTTCCATGAGTCGCATTTTCGCCATTTGCAATGACAAAATCAATGTCATACTTTTCGACAAAATATTTGAGTTTTCTTTTCACGATATCTCGACCAACTCGGCCGACGATATCACCGATGAACAAAATTTTCAATTTTAACTCTTTCTATGAAACAACAATTATTTTGCCGTTTCCATCGCGCGATATTCGCGGATTACTAAAACTTTGATTTGACCAGGGTATGTCATTTCGGTTTCAATTCTTTCTTTGATATTTTTTGCCAAAGTAAAAGCGGATAAATCATCGATTTTATCTGGCAAGACCATCACGCGAATTTCACGTCCTGATTGCATCGCATAAGATTGATAAACACCATCATATGATTTACAAATATTTTCCAGTTGTTCAATTCTTTTAATATAGGTTTCAAGTGTTTCACTTCTCGCTCCTGGGCGAGCGGCAGAGAGCGTATCAGCAGCTTGAACCAAGTGAGCAATTATATATTTCGCTTCAACATCTCCATGATGAGATTCAATTGAATTGATGACGACATCTGGTTCTCCATATTTTCTTGCTAGACGAGCTCCAATTTCAACGTGGCTGCCTTCTAACTCGAAGTCTGCGGCTTTGCCGATATCGTGTAAGAGTCCGGCTCGTTTTGCAAGATTTTGATCTAATCCAAGTTCGGCCGCCATAATTCCAGTTAAATAAGCAACTTCAATCGCGTGATCATATGCGTTTTGACCATACGAAGTTCGATATTTTAATCGACCGACAAAATCAAGAAGCTCTTTATTAATTCTTGGTAAGCCCAGTCTAAAAGCGGCTTCTTCACCAGCTTTACGAACCGATTCATCAACTTCTTTTTTGCTTTTTTCGGCTAATTCTTCGATTCTTCCTGGTTGGATGCGCCCATCTTTAATCAAATATTCAAGAGTTCGTTTGGCGACTTCTCGACGAATTGGATTAAAACAAGAAATCGTAATCACTTCGGGCGTATCGTCAATAATCAAATCTACACCTAAAAGCTGTTCGATAGTTCTAATATTACGGCCTTCTCGACCGATGATTCTTCCCTTCATTTCATCGTTAGGTAAAGAGACAGTGCTCACCGTTCTTTCAATTGTTGCATCTTGAGCGTAACGGGTCATCGTTAAAGCGAGGAGTTCGTTTGCTTTTTCTTCAGCTTTTTCTTCGGCTTCTTCTTCCTTGTTTTTAATGAATTGAGCAATTTCGCGCGAAATCTTACTTTCCACTCGTAACATGATTTCCGCTTTCGCTTCTTGAACTGACATATTTGAAACTTTTTCTAATTCAACGATAATGCCATCGATTTTTTCTTGAAGAACTCTTTCTCTTTTTTGATTTTCGTTAATTTGACGATTTAAAGATTCGTTTTTTTGTTCGAGATTTTGTTCTTTGCTAAGCAAGGCGACATCACGATGGTCGATGCTCTGTTCTCTTTGTAATAACTTGTTTTCTTGCTGTGCAATTTCCGATCTTCGTTCCCGAAATTCTTTTTCGTTTTCATTTTTCATTTCGATGATGAGTTGCTTGCCATCAAGTTGCGCATTTTTGACAATGTGCTCTGACTTGATTTCAGCTTCTCTAATGATCTTTTGTGCATGTTTAGTCGCCATCTTCTTACGAATTGAGGGAATTAATACGATGATTAAAGCTCCAATCCCAATTCCGAGAATCGCAGCGACTATAATTAAAATTACTGCTAGTGATTGTTCCATTTTTTTCTTCCTTTTCTATGTAAAAATAAGTTTATTGGCAAAGCCAAATATTTACCTAAAATATGCATAAAGTCGCAAATTTATATATTCAAACAGATTGAATCTGTATTAGAAATTTTCTCTACTGAGAATTTATATAGGTAAGTATCATCAAGTGATACCTAATTATTATATAATTCTTAGCCCCCTTTTAACAAGAATTATAATTTTAAAAAAAGCCGACGACTCAGCTTTCTTTATTTTTTATTGATTAAACAACTCCGGATTTAATTTTTTTTACTAATTCTTTTGCGATTTCAGGATTCTCTTTTAGATATAATTTCGCACTCTCACGACCTTGACCAATTTTTTGCCCATTCAGTTCATACCAAGAACCAGATTTTTTCAAAAGATTTAGTTCCGTGGCGAGATCGAGAATTTCGCCTTCGTGAGAAATTCCTTTGCCATATATAATATCGATTTTACATGTTTTAAAAGGCGGAGAAACTTTATTTTTTACAATTTTTACCGTACAGGTATTTCCGACCAAATCAGTTCCGTCTTTAATAGCTTCAGAACGACGAATATCGATGCGAATCGATGCATAGAACTTAAGCGCTCGACCACCTGAGGTC
>JBAYST010000012.1:0-23016 GCA_041676005.1 Bacilli bacterium
ATTTATTCACTTAATCTTTTATAATTAATACGTTATGCCCACGTGGCGGAATAGGTAGACGCAATGGACTCAAAATCCATCGGTTAACAGCCATGCCGGTTCGATTCCGGCCGTGGGCACCATATTGAAACGCAAGGTTTGATACCAAATCAAGCCTTTTTTCTTGCTCAAAGCGTCAAATATCCCTTATTATCAAACTTATTTTGATTGACGAACACAGAGTGTGCTCACTTTTTAGTTAATCTCTACGGAATTACGAATTTACCCGTTAAGGATACATAGAGGGTATTTACTCGTTAATTATTAGGGTATTCAAGGTATCAAACCACAGGTGCAGTTCCATCGGCCGTTCTCATTTAGTCCTTATGTTTCTTAAAAAAACATCTAAAAATCGCATTTTATTAGTCTGAAATGCGTTTTTTATATTGAAGATTAAATTTGAAAATGTGTCTCAAATGTCTAATATTTGTTATCAAATAAGTTATTTTTAATGTTAAAATGAAATATAAGGAGAATGTCTATGAAAATTAAAAAGATTTTACGAATTTTGTTAGTGGTCGGTCTAGGTCTATTGACGCTTGGTCTTTTGTTCCCTGCTGTGACAGCAAATGGTGTTTCAGTGATGAACTACGGTCAAGTCATCTTTGGCATTTTAACCGGAGGAGCAGTAATTTACTTCATTGTGCTTCCTTTTGCAGGTTTGCTTGCTTTTAGTGAACGCAAAGCGTTGATCAGAGCAGGACAAGCTCTAGGTTTAGCAATTGCAGTTATTAATTTATATGCTTTTGCACTTGTGATTGAAAACTTCTTAGACCCTGATATTGCAGGCGCAAATATAGGTGGTTTAGGTTTAGCTATCAGCTTTGTTGGAGCGCACATTGTTTTAGTGATCATCATCCTTGATATTATTTTCGAACTCGTCGGTTTAAAAGTTGTCGAAGCGCATAACGCTCAAGAAATTTTGTTTTGGAAAGATCTTTTAGATCGAGAAATTATCAATAAAGAAGAATTTGAAGATAAAAAACGTGAAATCCTCTGCCTTGTTAAAAAGCCTCCAGCAGTAAAAAAAGAAAAAGCGGTCAAAAAACAAGTTGTCGAGGACAAAAAAGAAGAAACTGAATAATCATCCTTAAATACTTTTGTTAAGAAAATAAGAAGAATGAGGATTTCCTCAGTCTTCTTTTCTTTTTCGTCTAAATTTACTTGTAGGTCAATAAAGAGTAAAATGGCAATGCTTTAACTAGGAGGTCAAATGAATATATCAAGTCATGATTATGAACATAAAGAAGTTCAAGAAGTTCTCGATCAATTAGAAGTGACCTCTAATGGTTTAACTCGTGAACAATACGAAAAAAGATCAAAAGAATTCGGTCTAAATGAAGTAGAAGAAAAAAAGCAAAATTCAATTTTGCTATTTTTAAAAAGATTTTGGGGACCGATGCCTTGGTTACTCGAATTGACGATTATTCTCTACCTTGTGATTCAAAAATACGTTGAAGCAATAGTCGCTTTTTTACTTTTACTGATCAACGCGATCATCGGCTTTGTCCAATCGCAAAATTCAAAAAAAGCTGTCCACTTATTAAAGAGACAACTAGAGATTGAATGCCCGGTTTTAAGAGATGATAAATGGGAGATGGTCAATTCAAAAACTTTAGTTCCGGGAGATGTGATCAAAATCAAACTTGGAGATTTAATACCCGCTGATGTTTACGTTCTTGAAGGTGAGATGTCTTTGGATGTCTCATCCTTAACTGGAGAATCTCTACCGAGAAAAGTGAATAAAAGCAGTGTTGCATATTCTGGATCAGTCGTTAAAAGTGGGGGCGCAACTGCCCTTGTCATCAACACCGCTAAAAATACATATTTTGGTAAGACGGTCTCCTTGGTGCAAATCGCTAAACCTAAATCCGCTCAACAAGACATCATGTTTCAAATCGTCCGCCACATGATGTATCTTGGCATTTTAGCCTCGATTGTCTTAACGGTTTATGCACTTATCATCCATAAAGAAGTTGTCGATATTTTCTCATTGATCATCGTCTTCTTAATGAGTGCAGTGCCAGTTGCCTTACCCGCTGTAATGGCGATTATCCAATCTGTAGGAGCGATGAAACTATCTAAAAAAGGAGTTTTGATCACGAGGTTAGAAGCTGTTGAAGATGCTGCTTCAATCGATGTTTTTTGTTTTGATAAAACAGGGACAATCACCCAAAACAAATTATCAATTCAAGATGTTTATAGCGCAAAAGGATATACGAAAAATGACCTCTTGATTTACGGCACTTTAGCGTCTAATCAAACTGAATTCGACGCGATTGATGAAGTCATTATCGCTGAGACTAAACGCTTGAGTTTATCCCTTGAAGGTTATGAACAAATCGAATATTTACCGTTTGATCCGATAAATAAAAAAACCGAAGCGAAAATCAGTAAAAACGGTAAAATCATCAAAATAAGCAAAGGTTCGCCACAGATAATTGAAAATTTGTGTTTAAACGATCCCAATTTCGATAAGAAATCTTTTGATCGAAAAGTCGCTGATTTTTCTAAACACGGTTACCGCTCTATTGCAGTGGCGATCGACTTAGAAGGTCAAGGAAACTACTTGATGGTTGGACTTTTAGCACTCGCAGATCCAATTCACGAAGAGACAGTGGAGATGATCGCTAAAATCAAATCGTTTGGAATTCGTCCGATGATGCTCACTGGCGATAATTTAGCGATTGCAAAAGAAATCGCTAAAGAAGCCGGAATCGGCGAAAACATTTATCCGGTTGATGTTTTATTAAATGCTTTAGAAGAAGATCGACTTAAACTCATTCAAAACTCGGATGGCTTTGCAGAAGTCTATCCTGAAAATAAATACGAGATCATTCGTATCTTACAAAAAGCCGGACATGTCGTCGGGATGACAGGCGACGGGGTCAATGATTCGCCAGCCTTAAAACAAGCGGAACTCGGTGTGGCGGTGAGCAGCGCTAGTGATGTTGCCAAAGCTTCGGCAAGTGCAGTTTTAACCGAACCCGGGTTAAGTGAGATTTTAGAGACGATCATCGTCAGTCGAGGAACGTTTCAAAGAATCATGACTTGGGTGATGAATAAAATTACCAAAGTCGTCGAGGTTGTCATCTTATTTACTATTGGATATTTTATTTTTCAAGATATGATCATCTCTCTACTTGGGATGACGTTATTGGTCTTTGCAAATGACTTTGTGACGATTTCAATCGCCACAGATAATGTTAGACCGTCTAAAGAACCAAATAAGTGGAAGATGAAAGGTCTAGTCGTCACTGCACTCGTAGTCGGTTTATTATTCGCACTTGAAGATTTGTTGATTGCTTTTATCGCTCTTAAGTTCTTTCATGTTGATCTTTTGACCTTACAAACTCTGATGATGTTTGCTCTTGTCCTCAACACCCAAATTAGAATCATGACGATTAGAGAAAGAGGGTTCTTCTTTGCTTCTGCGCCTAAATGGTCGCTCGTTCTTGTCAGTATTGTGATTTTAGCGATCTTTATTTTTATCTCTTTGAGTGGTCTTATCGTTCCGAGCTTTAGTCCTTGGCTAATTTTAATCACTTTTGGAGTCGGACTTCTTTTCATGGTTTTCATGGATTTGATCAAGTATTTAATGTTCAAAAGTTTTAAAATTAACTAACGAGATTGATAAATGGATTGTTGAATTTAGTCATTATATATATAATTACTATGATAAAGGGGAGTAGTGTAGTTTGATATTCGTCAACACGACGATGCGAATCGTTCGGATACAAACCGCCTTGAGGTGAACCAGACCTTTACGAAATTATTTTGTAAAGGAGATCACGATGTTTGAAAACAAAACCCATATTGAAACTGCGATAGAACTCGATGTTGATTTAAATGACGGCTTATCGACTAAAGAAGCTGAAAATCGACTTTTAAAAGATGGCTTAAACAAATTAGAAGAGAAAAAGAAGAAACCCCTTATTCTCGTCTTTTTATCGCAGTTCAATGATCCGATGATCTATATCTTACTAGCGAGTGCTCTAATTTCTATTTTGATCTCAATCTATTCTTTGATCAGCGGACACGGAGAACCGGATTGGATTGATCCGATTGTCATCATGGCAGTCGTCATCTTGAATTCGGTGATCGGAACCGTTCAAGAATCTAAAGCTGAGAAATCTCTTGATGCTTTAAAAAAGTTATCATCTCCGATGGCAATCGTCAAAAGAGACGGACAAATATTGACGATTAAGGCCGAAGAAGTCGTCATCGGTGACGTCGTCATCTTGGAAGAAGGGCAAACTGTCCCTGCTGATTTAAGATTGATTAAAACCGTCAATTTAAAAACCGACGAATCTTCTTTGACCGGAGAATCTTTACCGGTTGAAAAAGATGCGAATTATACTTTTAGTGACCTCGTCGCGACAGGTGATCGAATCAATAGTGTTTATATGGGCACGCCTGTTGTCTATGGTCATGGTGAAGGAGTAGTTGTCGCCACCGGGATGAAGACTGAGATCGGAAAGATCGCAGCCTTATTAGCTAGTGACCATAAAGAGCAAACTCCACTTCAAAAGAAACTCGAAAAACTTTCAAAGTTCCTTGGCATCGCGGTGATGTGCATTGTCGCGATCATCTTTGCGATGACTTTGATTGAAATGGGGATTAAAGGGACTTTTGCCGCTGGTTTTGATGAAGCGATACCGGGAATCTTAGAAGTTTTCATCCTTTCGATTTCAATTGCGGTCGCCGCGGTTCCTGAAGGTTTACCAGCGGTGGTGACAATTGTTTTATCACTCGGAGTCCAAAGGATGGTCGGTGCAAATACGATTGTAAGAAAACTCCCATCTGTTGAAACTTTAGGAGCGGTCTCAGTTATATGCTCAGATAAGACTGGAACTCTCACTCAAAATAAAATGTCTGTGGTAGAAGCCTATACGCTTAACCGTCAAATCAAAAAAGAAGATTTTAATCTAGAAGATTTAAAACTTTTAGCAACTGGTTTATCACTTTGTTCTAATGCTTCAATTGATAACGGAGTTCACGGTGATCCGACCGAAATTGCTTTAGTCGAATTTGCTAATTGTCTAAATCTTCCGCAACATACCTTAAACAAAGAATGTCCCCGAGTCGATGAATTACCTTTTGATTCAATTCGAAAGATGATGACGACGATGCATACGGCTAAAGATGGTAAGACAATTTCCTTTACCAAAGGCGCAATCGACAATGTTTTGAAGTTTTCAACTTCGATTCTCGTCGATGGTCAAGTTCGTCCAATCACCAAAAAAGATATTAAAGAAATCAATGAGATAAATGATGATATGTCTAGACGGGCTTTACGCGTCTTAGCACTTGCGACGAGCGAGAAGACAAAAATTGGAGAAGATAATTTGACTTTTGTCGGTTTAGTCGGGATGGTTGATCCACCTCGACCAGAAGCAAAAAATGCAGTTGAAATCTTAAAAAATGCAGGTATTTCGACAATCATGATCACCGGAGACCACAAAGTCACAGCATTAGCAATTGCTAAAGAACTCGGAATTAGTGAAAGTGATGAGACGCTTTCTGGGACAGATATCGATACTTTGAGTTTTGAAGAACTCCAAGAAAAAGTGAAAACCGTGCGTGTCTTTGCCCGTGTTTCTCCTGAAAACAAAGTTTCCATTGTCAAAGCGATTAAAGCTAATGGGTCAATTGTTGCGATGACTGGAGACGGCGTTAACGACGCCCCATCATTAAAAATCGCCGATATAGGAATTGCGATGGGAATCACCGGAACCGATGTCGCTAAAAGTGCTGCGGATATGGTTTTAACCGATGATAACTTCGCTTCAATTGAAAAAGCGGTCGAAGAAGGAAGAGGGATATTTGCGAACATTCGGAAAACAGTTCTCTTTCTTTTATCGACTAACATCGCCGAGGTAATCGTGATGTTCGTCGCAATTGCTTTAGGTCTTCCCGCGCCTTTAATTGCAATTCATATTCTTTGGGTTAATCTAGTCACCGATTCATTACCCGCGATTGCTTTAGGTGCGGATGAAAAAGAAAGAGGAATAATGAGTGATAAACCTCGTGATCCAAAAGAATCTTTATTCTCGCGAGGTGGATATGCGATTACTTTAGGCTATGGAGCAGTGATTACAATCGTTACCTTCATCGCCTTTTTACTCGTTCCCTTTGAACATGGAGCTTATACCTTAGTGCAGATCAAAGCTCTTTTTGAGACCAACCACGACGTTCTTATTCAATCACAAACCGCAGCTTTTTGTGTCCTCGCATTTTCTGAACTTTTCCATATGCTTGGGATGACTTCGATCAAGAAGAGTTTTGTTCATAATTTCAAAACCAAGAACTGGCTTTTATGGGTCGCTTTCTTTGTCGGATTTGGACTTCAACTCGCAGTCGTTGAAATTCCTGGACTCAACACTTTCTTTAAAGCTTATCAATTCAATGATATTCATTGGTTATGGATTATTCTTCTTTCGGCGACACCTCTATTAGTTCATGAAATTGTCGCCTTGATTATCTTTATCAAAGATAAAGTTAAAGCAAAAAAAATTAAAAAGACACTTTAAAATAAGGCTCTTAGAGCCTTTTCTTTTTTGCTTAAAAGGATAAAAAAGAAAAAAGAAATCTTGAATAACTTTTTGCTATCGTTTAAGATAATCTCGCTTGCGCTGTCCAGATGCCGACTTAGCTCAATCTGGCAGAGCAACTGAATCGTAATCAGTAGGTTGTAGGTTCAATTCCTATAGTCGGCACCAAGCCCATGGATGTTTAGCTCAGCTGGGAGAGCATCTGTTTGACGTACAGAAGGTCGGGGGTTCGATCCCCTCAGCATCCACCAGAATTTCTGGTCATACTAGCCTCTAGCCCCCAAATCAGAGGCTTTTTATTTTCTAAAAACTGTGTAAAATAAGAAAGTATTTAATTATGCATCTGTAGTTCAATGGTAGAACACCAGCTTCCCAAGCTGGTTATGCGGGTTCGATTCCCGTCAGGTGCTCCAAAAATATTAAAACTGAAACACTATAAGCCCCTCAATGGGGCTTTTTTTATAAAAAATAAAATATGTCTAGAAAACCATCTTTATATAACTAAATAAAAACTTAAAATATAAATTTTTAAGGCAAAGAAAAAACGTAACTCTTTTCTTATTTGTTTGTCCGAATATATTAATTTTTAGTTGACTAACTCTAGATTTTAATAATGTTTCGTTTATGCTTAATCGCATTGACTAAACCCATTAGTTTCAGTAAACTAATAAGGTCTCCGAATCAAATTCGAGTGGGGGAACCACGTGTTACGCCGGGGTGAATCAAAAACAATGTTTGTAAGGCCTGCTTAGCCTGAACCCGACAGCTAACCTCATAGGAGTAATTAAGCTACTTAATCACTCTTTTGGAGGTGCAAATGGATCCGATTAATACAATAATCTTAAAACTTGGTGTAGTCCTATTCATTGGCTTTGTAGGTTCTCTTATCGCTCGTAAATTGAAACTCCCGAATGTTTCGGGTTTTTTAGTGCTCGGTTTACTTTTAGGGCCATCACTTGGTCTGATCTTTAAAGGTTATGGTGGGTTTATTACCAAAACTGAAAATGAGCAGCTGAACTTCATCAGTCAAATCGCTTTAGCGTTTATTGCTTTTTCAGTCGGAAGTGAATTTTCACGGAAGACAATTAAAAAAGTTGGCAAACCGATTTTAGTCATGACCATCACCGAAGTTGTCGGTGCGGTCGTCATCGTTTTTAGTGCTCTATTTTTTATCCCTAAGCCAAGCACCATCATGAGTGGAGGTTATGATCCATTCACAAACGCTAACCTCGCTTTTGGACTGATCTTGGCCTCGATGTCTGCAGCGACTGCTCCTGCAGCGACTTTAATGGTCATCAGACAGTATCGTTCTTATGGCCCGGTGACAAAAGCGATCTTACCGATTACGGCACTTGACGATATCTTTGGGATCATCGTCTTTGGTTTCTTTTTATCTTTTGCCCAAATTCTTCTTCCACAAGGTGAATTACCGCTACTTTGGTTATTGATCACTAAACCATTTATCGAAGTCTTTGGATCAATACTAATTGGAATTATCGTCGGAACTTTATTATCTCTAGTCGTCAATAAATTTGAAAAGATCCGCGATGACCTTCAAGTCTTATCGCTTTTAGCGATATTCTTAGTCATTGGGATCAACAGTCTTTTAAATTACTATTTATCACCATATGGAATTTCCTTTTCGCAACTCTTATCAAATATCATGGTCGGGAGCATGATTGCTAACATCGCTAAACGTCCAGAGAAGGCCTTTGCGGCGATGAATGATTTTGCAACACCCTTCTATGTGATGTTCTTCACCCTTGCCGGAGCAGGACTCAATTTAGGGATTTTAGGTAGCGATCCCCTTTTAGTCTTGATCGCCGGCGTTTACATCATCGCTCGAGCCGGAGGAAAGATTTTAGGAATCTTCGTCGGGGCAAAAATTATGAAACAACCACCATCGGTAAAGAAATATCTTGGGATTGCGCTTTTGCCCCAAGGTGGTGTTTCGATTGGTCTACTCACAGTTGTCTTTGTCTCTCTTAGTCCACTTTATCCGGCGATTTCGACTATAATAATGTTGAGTGTTTTAGTTTATGAAACATTCGGTCCTGTCTTTGCTAAAATTGCCATTACGAAAGCAGGCGAAGTCGGTGGTCTTGATCGCCTCAGTGAATTCTCAAGCCTAGAAGGCATTATGGAGGAGTAATTATATGCAAATACTATTTATCATTTTAAATGATTTAAATTACCTCGATGAAATTTTACAGAAGTTTCTCGCTCTTAAAGTGCGAGGTGCGACGATTATCGATTCCGAAGGAATGGCGACAGCGATGATGGCCAATGAAGGTTTTTATAACTTACTTGCAGGTCCTTTTGCAGGATCGCTAGAAGGTGGTAGCAAACGTTCTAAAACTATCTTCACCGTCATCAACGACCCCGCAAAAGTTGATGAAGTGGTCGAAGCAGTTAGAGAGATTGCAAGCAAATCACAAGAAAACATCATCGGCTTTATGTTTACGCTTCCGGTGAGTGGGATTTATCCGCTTCGTTCTAATAAACAAAATAAGAATTAATTATTTGAGTTTTTTCAAATTTAAGAAGGAGAATCTAAAGCCCATTAGCTTTATCAAACTCCTTTTCTTCTTCTTCTTCTCTTTACTTAAAATGTATAATTTTGGTAGATCTATTTGAACTATTTAAATCACTGATCAAAAGGAGATAGAACGATGTATAAAACAACTATGGATTCACCTCTAGGGATGATTACTCTTGTTTCGGATGGGATAAATTTGGTCGGACTAGCGATTAAAGGGCAAGAGTCAATTGATAAAACTTTAAAAGAAAAAGTAGTGGAAAATGATCGTCTTCCTCTTTTTGAGCTGACTAAAAAATGGTTAGAGAGATATTTTAAAGGTCAAACTCCGAAAATATCTGAAATTCCACTTGCTCCTATTGGGGGTGAATTTCGACAAGCGGTATGGCAAATGCTTTGCGAAATACCTTATGGAGAAGTTGTGACTTATGGTGATATCGCTAAAAGAATCGCCTTAAAAATGAATAAACCTAAAATGTCTAGCCAAGCAATTGGTGGGGCAGTTGGACATAATCCGATTTCCATTATCATCCCATGTCATCGAGTCGTCGGCGCTAATGGAAACTTAACGGGTTATGCTGGTGGGATCGATTTAAAGATCAAATTACTCGAGTTAGAAAACGTCGAGATGACTAAATTCTATGTCCCATCAAAACCGTAAAACTTATTTGAAAAAAACAAGTGATTTTCATTGGCTAAAACCTCTAATTTTATTCTCTAATTCAAGCCTCTAATTCTCTATCTAAAAATTTTTGATAAATCTACTATAAAATGAGTATGCATCTACCTTTTTTCACTTTTTTAATGTTTTAATTTGACAAGTTTTTTGGTCTATGATATGTAGAAGATGAAGAAGAAAAATCTGCAAATTTTCGGAGGTTGAAAAAATGAAAAGAATTAGTGAATATCGTGACTACCAAGAACTACTTATAGACCTAAAAAAGAAGTATGGAATTCCTGAATATCCTTACTTTTGGAATGATCGGACATATACTCCAGAAAGCCGAATAAAAAGAGGTAAAGAAGGATTATATCTACACCACGATAAAGAAGACACTTACCCGCAGCTTTCGGTAGCTAGAGTAAATATTCTTAACAACTATCCATTCGAATGTCATCTTCCCAAAAATCTGACATACGCTAATGCTTTAGAACATCTGATGCTCCACATTTTAATAACTCTTAAAGACGAAGGAAAAGGTTATCCTGAAGTCGGCATTAATGGATTGATGATTTATATGTTGCCTCAGATTAATACGTATCTAGCTAAATCATACCAATTTAAAAAAGAGTGGTTGAGAAAAGCGATGAGCATTTTTGACGATGAAGATACCAAAGAAGAATATTACCGTTGTTTAGAATATTTTCTTGAAAATTATCACGGTCATCGCACCGAAGATCATAACTTTATTTTAAGAGTTCTATCGCCTGATTTTCTTGTCGATAATAATATGGAGCTATTTTACGCCTATAACGAACCGGTTTATCAAAGATTTAAAAAATACCGTAAAAGGTAATGTTTTTGGCTCATTTTGTATCTCCTTTCTGTCCCACCCCATCATGAAGCCGCCCATGGCGGCTTTTTTGATAAATGTAATAAAGAAGAAGATGAGAATTAAATAACTTATTTTTCAGAGATTTTATTTTGTTCTTCAGTATGAAGATGTTTTTTTCGCGGAGTGATAAAAGCAAACAAAATCGTCGCGATTTGAATCGGAATCCCAACGATATATAAAAGCCAAGGAAAAATACTGTAGTCGACGAGTATTTGTAAGCAAACCGCCGTGATCAATGACCAAATCAAAACCGAGATGATGACAAATGTAGTTTTCAATTGCCCCCAAATGCTATTGAAGATCGTGGCGACAATGCAAGAAACTGGAATTGCCCAAAGGAAAATCGTCCATTGATTTTGGTCGTTGAAGATATTGAGATAAACATAACTCGAAGTAGCGATGATCCAGACTGTTAAAACTGCAAGTAGCGAAATCGCTAATTTATTGCCCATTTCCATTTGTTTGATTTTAAAAGAACGGAATTTCTTTTCACTCTTAACAAAGAAAATCTCAAATGGAACGTTATAGATTTTACTGAGGACTTCTAAGGTCTCGATATCCGGTGTGACATCACCTTTTTCCCACCTAGAGATCGTCTTATCTGAGTAATTGATCTTTTCGGCTAGTTCGAGCTGAGTCCATTTCTTTTCTTTTCTCAGTCTAATTAAATTCTCTTTAATGATCTCTTTCATCTTTTCCATATGAGATAGTATAAAACTCTGATTTACGTTTGTTAAGTGGCAAATTAACAACATTTATGGCTAATTCTCATTTTGCGAGAGTAGGAAATGGCTATATTCTCACTTTGTGTCTTCTCACTCTATTTTTAAGGTTCGTAGCAATAGTTAGGAAATAATTCTCTCCCTTCCTATAATTAGGCCGTTTCTAAGAGGACGTAAAATGGCAAAAAAGAAGATTGAAACAATTTATTATCAAGATGAGCTCAATGATGAATTTTCTAGCGCTCAAATCAAAACTAAAGAAATAGGGATGTCTTATAAATTTTTGCATAAGAATCCATTTTATAATTTCCTTTCTTTTGTTTGGTATCGTTTGATTGCGACACCTTTAGCGTTTATCTATTTAAAGGCAAAATTTCATTTGAAGATCGAAAATAAAGAAGTTTTAAAAAAAGTCGATAAAAGTGGTTTCTTTTTATATGGTAATCACACCCAAGAAATCGCTGATGCTTTTATTCCGACCTTTGTCATTTTTCCGGTCCGCGCCTATGTGATCGTTCATCCTAATAATGTCTCAATGCCTATTTTGGGTAAAATCACTCCGCACTTAGGGGCTCTACCTATTCCAAGCGAACTCAAAGCCTTTAAAAACTTTTATAACGCGCTTGAAAAACGCATCTTACAAGGTCATGCCATCACCGTTTATCCAGAAGGACATATCTGGCCTTATTACACGAAGATCAGACCTTTTAAAGCAACTTCTTTTGCCTATCCAATTAAATATGGAACACCCGTATTTTGTTTTACTAATACTTATCAAAAAAGAAAACACGGCAAAAAACCAAAAATCGTCACATATCTCGATGGACCATTTTATTTAAATCAAACATTAGATGAGACTATGCAAAAGCAAGATCTACGGAACCGAGTATATGAAACGATGGTAACTAGAAGTAAAAAAAGTAATTTTGAATACATCAAATACATAAAAAGGAGTCTTAAAAAATGATCAATTTGTTATTTTCGGGTAACGAAAAGGTTTTTGATGGAGTTTTAACCTGTCTATTATCGATTTATAAAAGAACCACGACCAAAGAACCGATTTGGGCTTATGTCCTGACGATGGACATCTCGCGGATTAAGGAAGCGTATATTCCAATTAGCGATGCGCAGATCGACTTTCTCAATCAAGTCGCTAAAAAATATAATCCCGATCATTCGATTATCAAAATCGATGTCGGAGATATTTATCAAAAAGAATTCGCTTATTGTCCAAATGAAATGGCGTATTGTTCTCCTTATACATTGCTTCGTTTATTTATCGATCTCATTCCCGAAATACCCGAAAAAATCTTATATCTCGATGTCGATATCATGTTCAATCGAGACATCAGAGAATTATATGACATCGACATCGAAGGTTATGAATACGCTGCAGCTAGAGACCACTATGGGAAGTATTTATTGAATCCGAATTACATCAATGCTGGAGTTCTTCTTTTCAACATGAAAAAGGCTAAAGAAACTAGGCTCTTTGAAAAAGCTAGACAACTGATTAAAACAAAGAAATTTCTTTTTGCAGATCAAAGCGCTTTATATAAAGCGACGAGTAAAAAGAAAATGCTCCGCCAAAAATATAACGACCAAAAGTTTCTGCACAAGAGAACGATTGTCCGTCATTTTTCAAAGCGACTTTTCTATTTGCCGTACCCTCACACCGATAACATCAAACAATGGCACGTTGAGAAAATTCACAAGGTATTTAAATACCATCAATTCGACGACATATTAAATGAATATTTAATGCTTAAAGCTGACTTTTCAAAAATTAAAGGAGAAAAATAAAATGAAAAATCAAAACTTAATCCCAGTCTTCTTCTCGTGTGACGATAATTACGTTCCGTTTTTATCTGTCGCTTTAGAATCGATTAACAAAAATGCTGCTAAAGATAATATCTACCATTTTTATGTTTTACATTCCGGGACAATTTCTTTAGTGAATCAAAATCGGATTATCAAAGCTCATAAAAATGAAACTACCGAAATTGAATTTGTCGATATCACCGAACATGTAGAGCGGATCAGCGAAAGACTTCATACCCGTGATTATTATTCTAAATCGACTTACTATCGACTTTTTATTCCTAATCTTTATCCCGAGTTTGATAAAGTGCTTTATTTAGATAGTGATATCGTCGTCGGTGGAGATATCTCAAATCTCTATCATGTCGAGCTTGGAAATAATCTTGTCGGAGCGATCACTGATGGAGCGGTTTCACAAGTGAAACCTTTCCAAGACTATGTTGAAAAAAGAGTCGGTGTCGCGCATCATTCAAAATACTTCAATGCTGGTATTTTACTGATGAATACCAAAAGACTTCGCGAGATCAATTTTGAAGAATTGTTTTTTTCCTTGTTGAAGAAAGTGACTTTTACTGTCGCCCAAGATCAAGATTATCTCAATGCGATTTGCCGAGATAAAGTGACCTATATCGATAAAGCTTGGAATCAAATGCCAATCGATTATCAAGATTACAAAGATGGAAAGCCCTATCTCGTTCATTTCAACCTCTCTTTTAAACCGTGGCAAATCGATGGAGTACCGTATGAAGAGATGTTTTGGGAGTCCGCTAAAAAGAGCCCTTATTATCAAGATATTTTAAAAATCAAAGCAAATTATTCACCAGAGCTACAAAAGAAATCCGCTAAAGAAACCGAAGAACTGATTAAAAGAGCCCTTGAAGAATCTTTAGAACTCGAAAAGAACTTCATGATCGATAGTGAAATTAAAAGTGTTCATGCGCTCATGAAATAAGATTATGAAACTCGCTCAAGATAGACTCGATATCTTAAAGAAAATTGAAGAGTTAGAACGAAATGGACTCTTTGATCTCGACGTTGAACTAGATCCTCCAGGAAAAGAATTACTTCCTCACCAAGTCGATTATTTAAACACGAAAATAAAGAGCAAAATCAGTTCTAAATATGCTTTTTATCTTGCGCGAAGATTCATGAAAAAAGCAATTAAAAATAAACAATTAATCATCAAAGAAATCAGAGGAATCGAAAATTTAAATGCTCTAGATGAAGGAGCAATTTTGACTTGCAATCACTTTTCTCCTCTTGATAGTTTCATTATGCAAATCGCCTTTGAAGCTTCTAACAAAAAGAAAACGCAAAAGTTTTGGAGAGTGATAAAAGAAGGAAATTATACGTCTTTCCCAGGGTTTTATGGACTTTTGATGCGAAATTGTCAGACTCTTCCGCTCAGTTCAAACTTTACGACGATGAAAAAATTTGTCATCGCGGTAAGAAAAGCTCTCAGTCGAAAAGACCTAATTTTAATCTATCCAGAACAAAGTATGTGGTGGAATTATAAAAAGCCCAAACCACTTAAATCCGGTGCTTTTAAATTAGCCTATCAAAATAAGGCTCCTGTCATTCCTTGCTTTATCACGATGGAAGATAGCGAATTCATCGGGGCTGATGGTTTTCCAATTCAAGAATTTACAGTGCATATTGAAAAACCGCTTTATTTTGATCAAGAAAAATCTCTTCTTGAAGCGACAAATGAACTAGCGAGTAAAAACTTCCAAGTGTGGAAAAAAATCTATGAAGAGACTTATAAAATCCCTCTCGTTTATTTAAAAAAGACCGATTGAGAACGACTTAAAAAAATAATATTTTCTCGTATCTAAATCCTGAGACTTTGAAATGAGGTGTTTGCTTTTGATTTTTATCAAAATGGTGCTACTATACTTAATAGTTTAGGAGAAAAAAATATGGCAGACTGCAATCATGACTGCGCTAATTGTGCAGAAGAATGTGACATCAGAGATCCAGAGTCACTGATCATCAAACCAAGTGAAGGAACCTCAATTAAAAGAACAATCGGAATCGTCAGCGGTAAAGGAGGAGTGGGTAAATCACTCGTCACCTCTTTGATCGCGCTGCACAATGTCAATAAAGGACATAAAGTCGCAATTCTCGACGCTGATGTAACTGGACCTTCGATTCCTAAATGCTTTGGGCTTAAGGGAAGTTTAGAAGGAGACGGAACATATATTCATCCACTTGAAACGACTAAAGGAATCAAAGTCGTCTCGGCCAATTTATTACTCGAACATGAAACCGATCCAATTATCTGGCGTGGACCTTTGATCAATTCCTTAGTCAAACAATTTTATACCGATGTCTTTTATGGACAAATCGATGATTTATTCATCGATATGCCACCGGGAACGGGTGATGTCTTTTTGACGATTATGCAATCGATCAAATTAGATGGTTTAATCATCGTTACAACACCGCAAGATCTTGTTTCAATGATTGTTGAAAAAGCGATTAAAACCGCAAATATGATGAATGTTAAAGTACTTGGTATCGTCGAAAATATGTCTTATGTCGTCTGTCCTAAATGCGATGAAAAAATTGAGATCTTTGGAAAGAGCAAACTTGAAGAAATCGCCAAGCAATACGATTTACCGATTTTAGGAAGAATTCCAATCGATCCAAAACTCGCTGAATTATGCGATAAAGGTCACATCGAAATAAACGAAGGCAAATACTTCGAAGACAATATTTAAAATAAGTGGCAAATTACTTGCCACTTATTTATTTTTTAATAAATATTCAATCACAGTTTTTCGAGTGATGATTCCGATGAATAAGCCGCGGTCATCTTCGACGGGAACAAAGTTTTGATTGGCGATTAGCAGAGCTAAATCTTCAATGTTGTTATTGATTGAAATCGGCTCAATCCGTTTATTTATTTTAACTGCTTTTAAAGGAAATGAACTCGTCTCTTCGAATTTGATATTACTGGTTTTCATAAACCAAAGAAGATCGCCCTCAGAAATAGTGGCGAGATATTCTCCGTTTTTCGTGAGAATCGGAATTGCACTGTAATGATAGTGTTCCATTTTTTCAATCGCTTGTCGGACGGTAAAATCTTCTTCGACATACGCGACTTTGTTTTTCGGCAGTAAAAAGAATAAGACATTTAAACGAGTAGTGGCCATAATTCATCAACCTCATCAATAATATTTTTTGCATTCGCAGCTTCTAAAACTTTTTTATCACTAAACCCATAAGAGACAAGAGCGTATTCTAATTTCGCATTTTCAGCAGTCATTTTATCGACCAAAGAATCTCCGAGATAGAATACTTCTCCGGGTTTTAAATTTAATTTTCTCATTGCTAATACTAGGCTTTCTTTATCAGGTTTTCTTTTCATGACTTCACTTTGTCCATAGACTAAATCAAAGACACCTGGAAAGTAAATCTCTGAAAGTAAAAGGGCAATCTCGTGAGGCTTATTGGTGATAATTGCTAATTTTAAACCTTTTTCTTTTAAAGTGTTTAAAAGCTCTTTAATTCCAGGATAGGGAGCAGTTTTTTGCGCCGCGTGAGAAAGATAGTAAGATTTATATTGTTCCAAGACTTCTAAAAACACTTTCTCATCGACTCGAGGAGGTAGAGCGTTTTTAATTAAATACACACTGCCATGTCCTAAAAAAGAACGAATTTCTTCGACGGTCCGTAAAGGAAAATTATATACTCCTAAAGCATAGTTGACCGCATCGACTAAATCGGTAAGCGTATCGAGAATCGTTCCATCTAAATCACAAAAAAATCCTTTGTATTTCATTTCTTACCCTCAAAATAATTTATGTAAATTTGATATTCTTCTAAAGTTGAACCACCGTGATGAGCTTTAAGAAGGTGATTTTCATGATAATCAAGCAAGCTCTTATTAGAAGTCGAGACTGCTAAAAAGTCACCTAAAAAAGAATGAGATAATTCTGAAATTGGATTAGGACCAAACAATTCATTAGCGATGACTTCTTCTTTGGTAAAGAGCTTAAAATATTGTCCGTAATATTGATTGAATAATTTCTTGAAGAGTAGGTGATATTTCTTTTCAACATAGAAGTTAGCCGCTCGCTTTTCAAAAGAAAAAGGTCGGGTTTCTAGTGACAACAAATCGAGATGATCGTGCATCTTTAAATATTCGACATCGATCATTCCGTGATCGGCGATGACAAGGATGGTGAAGTCATCATTTTTTTGGGCGAAGCGACCGACCATGCGGTCAATCTTTTTTATATATGCGTGAACTCTTTTACTTTTGGTTCCTCGTCCATGGATCAAAGAATCCGGCTCGGTCCAATAGCCATAAGTGAAAGTCTCTTCACTTGATTCAGCAGACTTTTTCACCATTTTAAACAACTTTTGAAGTGTTTTTGGCCCTTTTTCATCGATTGGATATCTTTTTAAATCAAAAGCGATTTCTTTACCATGTTTCTTGTTGATGAGTTCGATGATGCTTGGATAATTCCCGACTTTACGCATGATGTTCTCTTCACCGATTGATTGCTGAGTTTGAGAATTGACATTTGGAAAGACATTGACATTTTGATCGATCGAGGCAAAGTATTGCGACCATGCCATCCAACCATTTTCACTTGGAAATTTACCACTTAAAAATCCATTTGTCGAAGCGACAGTGGTCGGAGGAAAAGTCGCACTCATCTCTCCGATAATATGCTTTTTTAAATTGTCTTTAGTAGATAAATGAAGATCGATAATATTTTTCCCCAGTCCATCGAAAAGTAAGACGATGATTTTCTTTTTACCTTTGATCAGTGAATCGACTAGAGGATTAGTAGCATGAAAAGGTTGAACCCCGAATCTCTTTAAAATCGAATTAGAGAGATTAACGATTGAATTTTTTTGATCGCATTTATTCATAGTTAACTCCTAACAGACGCACTTTAATGCGCTTTATATATTTTAGCCGATTGCGATTTCAAGTACCATCATAATGGTAAAACCAATCATAAAAGCCCAGATTCCATAATGTGAATCTTCGCTTTTTTGAAAGTCAGGCATCAAGTCTTCAACGACCGCATAAACCATCGCACCAGCTGCAAAGGCTAAAAGCCATGGCATCAGCCAATCAATCGATTGTGATAAAAAGATCGCGATAATGGCAAAAATGGGTTCAACAATTCCAGAAAACATTCCAAAAAGAAATGCTCTTTTCTTTGAATAACCTTCTTCTTGAACTAAAGGAATTGCAACCGCAAATCCTTCCGGAATATTTTGAATTGAAATTCCGATTGCTAAACCAATCGCCGCAAACATCAAACCATTTAGTTCTAGGCCACTTACTCCAGCATTCATATTTTGAAAAATTAGACCACAAGCAAAACCGACCGCTAAACCTTCTGGAATATTGTGAAGGGTGACTGCTAAAAAGAATTTAGTCGATTTTTTAACCGTCTTAGTTCTCAGACCTTCCTCATGTCTTTTTTTCCCTCTTGCAACGTGGATATGAGGAATTAAGCGATCTAAAAGAAATAATAATAGACATCCAAGAATAAAACCGACGACAATCGGAACGAAACCGATTTTGCCATAATAAGTAGAGCTCTCAGCGATTGCAGGATTCAGTAGACCGAAAAAAGCTGCAGCGATCATCACACCACTAGCAAAACCTAAAATCGTGTTATTTGACTTAGGACTTAATTTGTTTTTGGTAAAGAAAACTCCTAACGCTCCAATCGTCGTCGCTAAAAAGATAATCGAAACCGAAATGATTGTCGCAATTAGAGGTGTCATATAAACGATTATAAATAAAATTTAAGAAATTGTAATCAATATCACTAAAAATATGGTTTAATATTTGAGACTGCGCCAATAGCTCAACTGGATAGAGTATCAGACTTCGAATCTGAGGGTTGTGGGTTCGATTCCTACTTGGCGCGCCATTTGGAAAAAGAAAATATGCCCGAGAAATCGAGCATATTTTTTATTATATCTTTTTAGTTTATTCGCAAAATGGTTCAGCAGCTTCGATCGCTATAGTAATCATTTTACCGAGGCCAATCTGTCTTTCTTCAGCAGTCGCTTTTCCTTCTTTGATGAAGTGATCGGTCACCGTCAAGATGCAGAGAGCTCTTTTTTTTAGTCTCGCTGCAGTCGTATAAAGAGAATAAGATTCCATTTCGACGCCCATGACATTTAATTTGGCCCACTTTTTCCAGGAATTTGGGTCTTCATCGTAAAAGACATCCGCAGATAAAATCGCGCCGCAGTGAAGTGGCATCTTCGCTTTTTTTAAGGCGTTATAGGCAGAAAGTGTCAGTTCAAAATCTGCACCGGCAGAAAACATTGGTACTCCAAATTGATGAGCCCAATTCGAATCGGTCGATGCGGTGGTACAAACCAAAACATCAAAGTGATTAATGTTTTCTTGATACGCTCCACAAGTTCCGACACGGATGATCGTTTCGACACCGTATTGGGTAAATAATTCATGAGAATAAATGCCAATTGAAGGTAGACCCATTCCAGAGGCCATCACGGAGATTCTCTTTCCATTTTTGGTCAAACCGGTAAAGCCTAAGATTCCGCGAACATTAGTCACTTCTTGATAATCGTGTAAATAATTTTCTGCGATCCATTTCGCACGCAGAGGATCGCCTGGCATTAAAACGACTTTAGCAAAAGCTCCAGGTTTTGCGTTGATGTGAGCAGTAGCCATATTTTTATCTCCTTTTAATTCGCCTAATTATAACTTTTAGTTAATAATCTTGCAAAGATAAACTATCCTTTTTTCCTCTCATTCGTGTGATAATTAAAAATAGATAATATTATGAATAAACAAAAAAAGATTTTTACTCCTACTCTTACCCACTACAAAATTTTAGAGACGATCAGTTTATTAAACCAAGGGGACAATTATCCACTACCTCTTGGAGTTTATAAGATTTTAAAAGGAATCAATGATGAAGAGACGTTGCCCTTTCGAGAATTGAAAACATTCAGCACTCTCATCTCTTATTCCTCTAAAAAAATATCTCGCTCGATCATCCTTCTTGTCAGGGCCGGATATTTAGAAAAAATCTATGATCCAAAGAGTGATGAGCTCTATTTAAAAATCACTCAAACCGGTTTTGATGACCTCAGTAAATACAAAAAGAAAACCAAGCGAGATTTTGCTAAAAAACAAATTCTCAAAAAACGGACAATTGTTCATTTAGAACGGCAAAAGTGAACCCAAATTTTTAATTTTGAAATAAAAATACTTTAAATTGAGAAAAAAATAGCTTTTTATTTGCTTTTTGAGTGCTTTTTCTACAATAAATGAGTATACTTTGATATCATAAAATAAATAGAAAAGAGGATTTAATATGTTTGAAAACGTCGGTAATATCAATTGGAATAATCCTTATGCTCTATCGAGTTTTATATTAAATTTGATTTTGATCTTGGCGATTTATGGAGCACTATTTTATTTATTTGTTTCAGTTGTAAAAAGAAGAGCGGCCTATATCTTTTTAGGTGTTTCTTTAGGGCTCAGTCTTCTCACTTTCCTCCTTGGACTAGATGCCGCTTTTATTCTCACAACAATGTTCTCAACGGTCGGACTTTTTATCTCGGTCTTTTCTAATTTCGGAAGCTTCAGGTCTTTCCTTGCTAATCCCTTTAAACGCGGTTATTCAAAAAACGGAACTAAAGGCGAAATTGGAAAAGTTTTCGATCGACAAAAACTCTATGACATCATCACGACTTCAATTGGAAATTTATCGAGAAATAAAATCGGCGCACTCATCACCTTTGAAAAACAATACTCATTAAGTGAAATATGCAAAAATGGAGTCGAGGTGAATTGCCCGGTTTCTCCCGAAATTCTATCGACGATCTTTTACCCCGGGACCCGTCTTCATGATGGAGCGGTAGTGGTCAAAGAAATGTCTATTATCTATGCAAGTGTTTTCTTTACTCCTTCGACGAAGGCTTTCGCCGGAAAATACGGTTCTCGTCATCGAGCGGCAATTGGGATTTCTGAGATTTCTGATGCGGTGACCGTCGTAGTCAGTGAAGAAACCGGACGGATTTCAATTGCGATGAATGGTCAACTCGAAACCGTTTCGATTGACAATTTCAGACGCGTCTTTGAAAATTATATGTCCGATCAAACCATCAGCGAGGAATAAAAGATGAAAAAATATTTTGGCACTGACGGAGTCAGGGGCAGAGCGAATGAAGTTTTAACCGTGAAAATCGCCTATCAAATCGGGAGATTTATCGGTCAATATCCTAGCGGTCACAAGAACAAGATTTTAATTGGACGCGACACACGTCTAAGTGGAGATATGTTTGATGCTGCTCTTATTTCGGGTTTAACCCAAAGCGGGGCAATTGTCTATGAACTCGGAATTACGACGACACCTTCAATTTCATATTTAGTCGAGCAAGAACGATTTGACTTCGGAATTATGATTTCTGCTTCTCATAATCCGTATTTTGATAATGGGATCAAGATTTTTGCTCCGAGTGGGGAAAAAATTTCTGCCAAAATCGAAGCGGAGATTGAAAACTACATCAATCGAGGATCTGATGATCTACCATGTCTAAAAAACAAAGAAATCGGGTATGTAATCGACGCAAAGCATCTGCTCGATAAATATTTGGATTTCCTAGTTTCAAATGCGGGAGATTTATCTTCACTTCGAATCGTCGTCGATTGCGCTCATGGTTCTGCAAGCGTGCTCGCTAGAAAACTATTCACTGACCGATTAAAAATCGATGCTACATATCTCAATGAAACATTTAACGGTACAGATATAAATTATCTCTGTGGTTCAACCCACTTAGAGCAAATCACTAACGAAACCAAAAACGGAAACTACGATTTAGGCTTAGCCTTTGATGGCGATGCCGATCGTCTGATTTTAATTTCCCGTGATGGTAATGTGATCGATGGAGATAAAGTCTTATATCTCTGCGCTTTAAACTTTAAAAAACATCACGATTTAAAAGACGATACAATCGTCTTGACCATCATGTCTAATCTCGGTTTGAAGAAAGCTCTAGCAAAGGAAGGGATTTTTTTTGAAGAAGTCGATGTCGGAGATAAATACGTCCAGGCGAAATTAAAAGAAAAAGATCTAATGCTCGGAGGTGAACAATCTGGTCATATCATCTTCTATCGAGACCTCAATACTGGAGATGGATTATTGACCGCTTTAAAAGTGATGAATGTCGTCGCCAAAGAAAATAAAACTCTTGACCAATTAGTGGATAAATTGACGATTCTTCCGCAAGTATTGAAAAACGAAAAAGTTTCGAATAAAGTCGCGGTTATGGAAAGCAAAGAACTAAAAGTTCTAATCGAAGAAATAGAACGAGAACTCGGCGAAGAAGGACGAATTCTCGTCCGTCCGAGCGGGACCGAACAATTGATTCGGGTGATGGTCGAGGCTAAAACAAAAGAACTCTGCGAATATTACGTTGATAAAACGATTGCTCTAGTTAAAGATTTAAGTTTCTAATCAAGTGGTTTGATCCCGATAAAAGTGATTCCGATGGTCGCGAAATTTTTCTTGATCACTTCGAGATTTAATTCTTCGTTTTCTTTTGCGATTTTATTTATAAAACTTTCGACATTCGTCTTAAAATAATGATATTTCAACGGATCGTCTATTTGATATTCGATTAACACCTTCCGTCCATTATAAAGGTGGATTTTTCTTTTTAAAGGTACCAAAGCGTAATAACCGACTCTGCGGTAGGCAAAAGGCCAAAACCAATATATTCCACGAGTGTAAGTTCCGTGGTATTGCTGCATTTTTTCA
>JBAYST010000013.1:0-22175 GCA_041676005.1 Bacilli bacterium
CCCTTCTTCTTCGATTACATATCTAATTGTTCCAATCGGTATTTCGTTTTTATAAATCAGAAATTGATGAGCGCTGAATTCAAGAGGAAATTCATATTCCTTATGATGCGAAATGTTCATTTCTTTTTCAAAAACCTGATATCTAATATCGAGCGCTAACGCTTCATCTTTTGGGGTCACAACAGGCTTTAAAAACAAACCTTTTTGATCGACTTGCAATTGAATTTCTTCTCCCCATAAGGCAGTTTTTTCATAATTTGAAAGCATGTTCAAAAAGTTTTTCTTAGAAGAAGGAATGTTTTCATATAATTGATTGAGAATTTTTTTAATCTCTTCTCGTGAAGTATGTTTATCCGCCGGGCAAGAAGGAGGTAAGACAGGAAGATTTTCTTCTTTAGCCATTTTGATGATCTCACTTTCACGACACAAAATAAGCGGTCTAATAAAAACAATATCAGCATTTTCTAATTTCATTTTCGGCGCAAAAGTCGCAATTCTTCCTCCATAAATCTGATTCATCAACAAAGTTTCAATCGCATCATCTGCATGATGAGCAAAAGCGACCTTATTGCATCCGAGTTTTTTAGCAACTTTATTAATTGCAGCTTTTTTCATTCGACTGCAAATCGAACAGGGAAAATGTTTGATCTCCATCTTTTCTTTTTGAATCTTTAAAATCTTATAAACATCTTTAGAATCATTGATAAAAAGAGGATAACCAAGCTCGTGGCAATACTCTTCAATCGGTCGTGGATCAAAAGTGGGGAAGCCTAAATCAAGAGTAATTGGGACAATCGTAAAATGCTTATGAGAAAACTTCTTATACAAAGATAGCGAAAGTAGTAAAACCAAAGAATCTTTTCCTCCAGAAATGCCAAGAGCGATTTTGTCTCCGTCTTGAATCAGATTGAACTTCTGATCGGCTTTTCTTAAACACGCTAAGATCGTTCGGATTGCTTTCATGATTAAATAATTATATTATTTTAATTAGAATTTTCAAAGCATGGATGGAATAATTCTCATTAACAAAGAAAAGGACTGGACGAGTCAAGATGTTTGTGCGAAAGCGAAACACATTTTAAAGACGAAAAAAGTCGGTCATACTGGAACTTTAGATCCTTTTGCCACTGGCCTTCTCGTTCTTACTATTGGAGAAGGTACAAAAATTTCTCAATTGATCGAATCTTTAAATAAATCTTATCTCGCAGTTTTAAAACTCGGTGAAAAAACTTCAACGGGTGATTTAAATGGCGAAATAATAAAAGAAGAAAAGGTTCCGCGTTTAGATGAACAAAAGATTAAAACACTATTTAAGAATATGCTTGGAAAACAAAAACAAATCCCTCCGATGACGAGTGCTATCAAAGTCAAAGGAGTCCCTTTATATCGCCTAGCCCACCAAGGAATTGAAATCGAAAGAAAAGCCCGTGAGATTGAAATATTTGATTTACGCTTGATGAATTTTGATGAGCGGACAATCATCTTTACCGCTGATGTATCCAAGGGAACTTATCTTCGAACACTCGGAGAAACGATTGCTGAAAAACTCGGAACTGTCGGTCATCTCAGCGAACTCGAAAGAACTCGAGTTGGGCGATATTTAAACAAGAATTCGACCAAAATAGGTGAGATTAACGCTGAAAAGGTCATTCCTTTAAATGAAGCGCTCTTTTTTCTTCCTTTGTTGAAAGTCGATTTTGAGACCGAAAAAAAAGTTAAAAACGGAATGTCAATCAACCTTCCGAGTGAAGAAAAAATCGTCGTTTTACAAAATTATCAAAATCAAGTGCTTGCAATTTATCAAAAAAATGAGAAGGGGATGTATAATTCTTTACGAGGGTTCAATCATGGAAACGATTAAATTAGATTTGAAAAACATTACTTCTTTAAAAGAAAAAACGGCGCTTTGTCTTGGCTATTTTGATGGTCTTCATCTCGGACATCGAACCTTAATTGAAAATGCGCTAAAAGAAAATGATCATGTGGCGATACTGACTTTTGATTTTTCTCCAAAGCTTTATTTAGCGAAAAAGAAAAATATAATTTTAACTTCTTTAGAAGATAAAGAAAAAATCTTAGAAAAAGTTGGAGTTGAATATTTGCTCGTTTTAAATATCGATGAAGGAATTTTGGATCTTGAAAAAAATGATTTTATTTCTTTGGTTTTGGCGAAATTGAATCCTAGTCATATTTATTGTGGAACTGATTTCCGCTTTGGAAAAAACAAAGAAGGGAAAGTCGATGACTTGAAAAAAGTTTTTCCAATTACCGCCATTGACACCGTCGATTATGAAGGGAAGAAAATCTCTACAAGTCGAATTATCGATTTACTTAAAAGGGGTGATATCGATAATGCCAATATTTTATTAGGCCGTTACTATACAGTGAAAGGAACTGTGATCAAAGGGCTAGGAAACGGAAAGAGAATCGGTTTTAGGACTGCTAATCTCTCTTTGTCCGATGATTATTATTTACCTAAAAACGGAGTTTATATTTGCCAAGCGACTGATGATAAAGAAACTTATCCAGCGATATGCAATGTCGGTGTTCACCCTTCACTTGACGAACTTGAAAAATCGATTATCGAAGTGCACGTCTTAAATCGTGTCTTAGATTTACAAGGAAAGGTCTTAAAAGTAGAACTTTTGCGTTTTCTTCGCAGTGAGAAAAAGTTTAGAGAAATCAATGATTTAGTCTTGCAAATCATGAAGGATATCTTGAAAGCTGAAGATTACTTTAAAAAGTAATTGCGCTTCGAGATAATAAATTGTATATTACTAACAGCGACTTATCCGCTGACATGCGAATCCTCAACGCTTGCCGATGGTTAAGTTAAGTAAAAATAGGAGGAAAAGAAAATGGCATTGACCAAAGAAAAAAAAGCAGAACTCGTCAAAACCTTTGGTAAAGACGAAAAAGACACAGGCTCTGCTGAAGTGCAAGTCGCACTCATGACCGAACAAATTCGCGAGTTGACCGTGCACATGAAAGCAAACCCGAAAGACCACTCTTCACAAAGAGGATTGATGATCTTGGTCGGAAGACGCAGAAACTTGCTCGATTATCTTGCAATTAAAGATCGAGACGCATATCTCAAATTGATCGCTGAACTCGGACTTAGAAAATAAGCAAAAAGAACAAAAAAGCACCAAACGGTGCTTTTATTTTTGTTTATTTCGCGTACGTGCTATAATGAATCGTTAAAATTTAGAAAGAGGAAAAAAGATGAAAAAAGTATTCGAATATGGATTCGAAGGAAAGAAACTCGTCATTGAAACCGGCGAAATTGCTAAGCAAGCAGATGGTGCTGTTTTAATCAGATTAGACGAGACCGTGGTTCTTTCCACAGCGTGTGCCTCGGAACTGCCGAAAGAGGGAGATTTCTTTCCGCTCACTGTTTTATATGAAGAAAAACAGTACGCAATTGGCAAAATCCCAGGTTCATTTTTACGTCGAGAAGGTAGAGCAAGCGAACACGCTACCTTAACCGCAAGATTGATCGATCGACCGATCAGACCGATGTTCGCCGAAGGCTTCCGCAACGAAGTACAAATCGTCAACACTGTGATGTCTGTCGATTTAGATAGCACTCCAGAAATGATGGCGATGTTTGGCTCTTCACTTGCATTAGGAATTTCCGATATTCCTTTTGATGGTCCGATCGCTGGCGTTTACGTCGGAAGAATCGCTGGAAAATTGGTGATCAATCCAAGTGTTGCAGAAATGGAAAAATCCGACATGAGAATCGCAGTTGCCGGAACCAAAGAAGCGATCAACATGGTTGAAGCAGGAGCTGATCAAGTTTCTGAAGAAGAAATGCTCGATGCATTGATGTTCGGACATGAAGCCGTTAAAAAACTCTGTGCGATTCAAGAAGAAATCATCGCCCAAGTCGGAAAAGAAAAACGCGAAATCGAACTTTATCAAGTCGATCCAGTCATTGCAAAGGTTATTCAAGGAGTTGCCAAGGAAAGATTATGCAAAGCAATTTCGATTTTCGATAAATTAGAAAGACAATACGCAATCGCAGATATTCAAAATGAAGTTCTTGAAAGTTATGAAGTCCAAAAATACGAAGATGAAAAACAAAAACAAAAGACACTTCGGATGGTCAAGGATATTTTAGAAACGATTGTCGCAGATGAAATAAGACGTCTCATCACTGTTGAAAAAATTAGGCCAGATGGAAGAAAAGTCGATGAAATTCGACCTTTAGATGCTCAAGTGGATTTACTCCCACGTTCACATGGATCGGCGATGTTCATTCGCGGTCAAACTCAAGTCATCTCCGTTACGACCTTAGGAGCAAAAAGCGATGCACAATTAATTGATAACCTCACCGAAGAAGAATCAAGACGTTGGATGCATCATTATAATTTCCCACCGTTTTCGGTCGGAGAAGTCGGTAGAATGGGTGCTCCCGGTCGTCGAGAAATCGGACACGGTGCACTAGGTGAAAGAGCGCTCGGCTATGTCATTCCTTCTGAAGAGGAATTTCCATACACAATTCGGACTGTTTCAGAAGTTACAGAATCTAATGGTTCATCTTCTCAAGCTTCGATTTGTGCCGCTTGTATGTCATTGATGGCTGCTGGTGTTCCAATTAAAGCGATGGTCAGTGGAATTGCGATGGGTCTTATTTCTAGTGGACCGCTTGATAAAGAACATCCGTATACAATTTTGACTGATATCCAAGGTTTAGAAGACCATTTTGGGGATATGGATTTTAAAGTTGCGGGAACAAAAACAGGAATCACCGCTTTGCAGATGGATATTAAAATTCGTGGAGTGACGCGTGAAGTTTTAAAAGAAGCTCTAGCGCAATCTCATTCAGCACGTGAACAAATTCGAATCGTGATGGAAAAAGCGATTTCCGAACCACGTCCGGATGTCGGTAAATACGCACCGAAGATGACGACTTTCTTTATCGATGTCGATAAGATTCGTGAAGTCATCGGGACCGGGGGCAAAGTGATCAATGAAATCATCGCTCAATGCGACAATGTAAAAATCGATATCGAAGATAATGGTCAAGTGACGATTTACCATATGGACCGTGAGACGATCAACAAGGCAAAAGCCTTGATTGACGATATCGTCAGAGTCGCAAAAGTCGGTGAAGAATTCATCGGTGAAGTGAACCGCGTTGAAGATTATGGCGCATTTGTCCGTTTATTTGGAGAAGTCGATGGTTTATGTCACGTCTCACGTTTAGGTTGGGGCTATATTTCTAAGGCTGGCGATGTCGTCAGTGTCGGTGACAAACTAAAAGTTCGAGTCATCGAAGTTGATGATCACGGTAAAGTCAAAGTCTCTCACCGTGAATTTGAAGAAAAACCAGATGATTACGTCGAAAGACCGGAAAGACCAGCGCGTAGTGAACAATCCCGAGGGTTCAAAGATCGTAATCGATTTAAAAGATAAGAACTAGTAATATGAAAATGCGAGTCATAAACTCGCATTTTTTCTTTATGATTTTATTTAAAAAAACTCTTGTGCTAATATTAATGCATAAAGAGGAAACATATAATGTTTGATATTTTAATTATCGGAGCCGGAATCGTCGGTTCCTTGCTAGCAAGAGAAATAAAAAAATATAAGCTATCTGTAGCTGTTTTAGATAAAGAAAGCGATGTCGGAAATGTGACGAGCATGGCTAATAGCGCGATCATCCATTCTGGATACGATCCACTTCCAGGAACGTTAAAAGCGAAAATGAATGTTCGCGGAAATGAGATGTTCGATGAGCTGACCAAACAGCTCGATGTTTCTTTTGGACGCGTCGGCTCACTCACCGTCGCCATTTATAACGAACAACTTCCGCTTTTAGATGAGTTAGCCGCTAGAGCAAAAGAAAACGGAGTTAAAGTTGAACTTCTCACTCGTGCTCAAGTTTTAAAAATGGAACCGAATATCACTAAAGAAGTAAAAGGGGCGCTTTTAGCTCCAACCGCTGGAATTATCGACCCTTTTAATCTCTGCGTTCACGCAATGGAAAATGCCGTTGATAATGGAACCGAATTATTTTTAAATGAAGAAGTGATCAAAATCGATGATAAAGGTGATTACTTCGAAGTAAAAACTAGTAAAAATCATGTTTACAAAGCGAAAATGGTCATCAATGCCGCTGGTTTATACAGTGATAAAATTGCCGAATTGGTCGCTCCGATTGATTGGAAAATCACACCCCGTAAAGGACAATATTTTGTTTTAGACCATTATAAAAGTGGATTAGTTCGTCACGTCATTTTCCCTTTACCAAGTGAAAAAGGAAAAGGAATTCTCGTGACGATGACGACTTCAGGTAATTACCTAGTCGGTCCATCTTCTGAACTCGTCGAAGATCGGGAAGATTTTTCTTGCGATCTAGACACCTTAAAGAAAATTCGAGAATCATCGATAATCATGGTTCCAGACATCCCGTTTCATCAGACGATTCGCTGTTTTGCTGGTTTAAGAGCGTCATCTTCTCGACACGATTTTGTCATCGAAACTCCAAAAGGTATTCCTAATTTTGTCAATATCGGTGGAATTGAATCACCTGGATTTGTCTCTGCTCCAGCGATTGCAGAATATGTTGTTGACGAGTTTATCAGCAAAGTGTTTGCACTTGAAAAAAACGAATCTTTTAATCCTGCTGTGAGGAAATATATCAATCCGAAGAAGATGAGATTCATCGATCGTCATAAATTAGTCAAAGAAAATCCAGACTATGGTGAAATCATCTGCAATTGTGAAAAGGTGACACTTGGAGAAGTGCGCGACGTCTTAAAAAGAAATTGTCCACCTCACACAATTAAAGCGATGAAAAAACGAGTCCGAGTTGGTTTTGGCAAATGCCAAGGAACTTTCTGTCTCCCTTTAGTCGTTAAAGAATTAGCTGCATTTTATAATATTTCTCCTTTAGAAGTTTTATATGATAAAGAAGATAGCAACATCTTATTAGAAGAGCTCAAGGAAGAAAAATAAAAATATGGAAGTACGAGATTTAATTATCATCGGCGGTGGAAGTGCAGGAATGGCTGCGGCTATTCAAGCACATGAAGATGGAATCGAAGACATTCTTCTCATCGAACGCGAGCAACAATTAGGTGGTATTTTAAATCAATGCATTCATAACGGTTTTGGCCTTACCGAATTTAAAGAAGAACTGACCGGTCCTGAATACGCAGAACGATTCGCTAAACAAGTCACAGACTTGAATATCGATGTGAGGTTAGGTGCGACAGTTTTAAAAATCACGCGAAATCTCGAAGTGACCTGTTCATCTAAAGAAGATGGATTTGTCGTTTTAAAAGCTAACGCAATCGTTTTTGCAACGGGATGTTATGAAAGAAATGCGGGGGCGATTCAACTTCCAGGATATCGTCCTTATGGAATTATCACGGCTGGTTTAGCCCAGAAGTTTTTAAATATCGAAGGTTACTTAGTCGGAAAAAGAGTAGTGATTTTAGGAAGTGGAGATATCGGCTTAATCATGGCAAGGCGCTTCACATTGGAAGGCGCAAAAGTTTTAGCAGTTGTCGAATTGATGCCTTATTCTAACGGTCTTAATCGCAATATCGCGCAGTGTTTGAATGATTTTGAAATCCCACTATATCTTTCTCACACCGTCAGTAAAGTTGAAGGCGAGGGAAGAGTCGAAAAAGTGACGATCAGCGCCGTTGATCAAAAGTTTCAATTCATTCCTGGAAGCGAAATAGTTTTCGAATGCGACACTTTGCTTCTATCGATTGGTTTAGTCCCAAATGTCAATTTACTCACCGACATCAATTGTCTGATCGGTCCGACCAAAGGAGCGATTGTCAATGAGCAAATGGAGACGATGATTCCTGGGATCTTCACCTGTGGTAACTGCCTTCACGTTCATGATTTAGTCGACTTTGTCTCTTTAGAAGGACGCGCTGCAGGTCATGGAGCTGCGCTTTATCTCAAAAGAGGGCAAATCGCTTCTAAACATCTTTTTAAAGTCTTAGCCGGAAGCGATATCACTTATGTGATACCTTCCCGAATTGATTTTGGGGTTGACGAAGATGTCACCTTGAAATTTCGAGTTTTAAGACCTTTAAAAGATTGTTATGTCATCTTAAAAAATAAAGAGAAAATTTTGAAAAAAGTTTATCGTCCGGTTTTAACTCCTAGTGAAATGGAAATTCTCAAAGTCGGAAAAGAACTCATTTCAACTTTAAATAGCGACCTTATTTTAGAAATCGAAAAGAAAGGGACAAACTGATGAAGGAGTTCGTTTGCATTATCTGTCCAAAAGGTTGTCGATTAAAAATCGATGATGATTTGAAGGTGACTGGTAATTTATGTCCTAGAGGAATCGCTTATGCTCGCGCTGAGATCACTAATCCGGTGCGGACAATCACTTCTACGGTCCGAGTTAAAAATCGTCAAGGAAAACTTCTTTCAATCAAAACTTCAACTCCAGCACCAAAAGAGAAGATGTTTGCAATTATAGAAGAATTGAATCGTCTTCAAGTTTTAGCACCAATAAAAATCGGAAATGTCGTCTTAAGGAACATCCTAGGCTTAAATGTCGACATCATCGCCACCAAAAACATTGATTGAAAAGAAATATCTCTTCGATTTTGAATTTTAATTACTCCTTAAAAAACGCATAGATTCTCGCTAATTAATTTCAACTCGGTATTTTTGTGATAAAAATATGGAATGATTATTGAAACTGATTGGTGAATGAGCGATAATAAAAACAATCATGAGAGGTAAAAATAATGAAAATGTTTGATCTCCAAAGAATTGTTTCTACTTTGTCGACCCCAGAGATCAATTCTTTGCTCGGCCCAATTGAACTATATCGAGGGAAAACTCTCGCAGTCAAAAAACTGAAAAAGTTAGAAGAACTGAAAAACATTGCACTTCGTAGTGGCGTTATGGCGTCTTGTACACTAGGCAATGTTTTTATTTCTGAAACACAAGAAAAAGATCTTTTCGAACGAAAGAAAGCTCCTGTGACATTTCAAGAGCATATGGTTTCCGGCTATGCCGAAGCGATTAAATTGATTGATAAAGTTTATAAGTATCAACCTTTTGATCTCTCGTTTATCAGCACTCTTCATTACTACATGTATAAAGACTTCAATCCCGAATTCGGCGGTAAATTCAAAGATACGCAAAATTATATGCAAGAGAGTTTACCCGATGGCAGTTATCGAACGATTTTCGTTCCAGTTGCACCCGAAGAGGTCGTCACTTTATTAGATAATTTAGTTTATCAATTCAACGAATGTGCAAGAGATGAACACTGCAATAAACTAATTTTAATCTGCTGTTTCTTATTAGATTTTATTTGCATCCACCCTTATAACCACGGCAACGGTCGTCTTTCGAGATTGATTCTGCATTTCTTATTAAAAAAATTCGGTTATGACATCGATGATTTCTTCTCCCTTTCTTATCTGCTCAACCAAAAAGTTGGGGGCTATATCGATGCTTTAATTTCTTCTACTGACAAATGGAGTGAAAGTGAAAATGATTACACCCAATACGTGATATTCATGCTAAAAATCATCCTTGAAGGTTATCGTAAACTCGATTACATTATCGAGATTAATGAATTGAGCGTTAATGCTGAAGAAAAAGTTAAACGAATTGTCTATGACAGCATGACCCCGATCAATAAAGCGGTGATCCGCAATGTTTTATATGCAACTAGCCCAGCGACAATTGAAAAGACACTTTCAAAATTGACGAAAGAAAATCAAATTCAGTTGATCAACAAGGGACGTTATAGCAAATATTTCAGAATTTAAAGGAGAAAAACCATGATAGAACCTAAAAAAATTCGCAATATTGTCCTGATGGGACATCAAGGAAGCGGAAAGACATCTCTTGTCGAAGCGCTTTTACTCGCCTCTAAAATGAGTGAGACAAAAGGCGAAATCGAACGAAAGAATACTACTAGTGATTACACTAGTGAAGAACAAAGAAGAGGAGCATCAGTTCAAATCGCCCTCATTCCTCTCAACCATAAAGAACACAAAATCAACATTTTAGATATTCCTGGCAATGATGACTTCATTTCTGAAGGAATTGGCGTGACGCGGTTTATTAAAGGCGCGGTGTTAGTAATCGACGGCAGTGTCGGGATCCAAGTCGGAACAATCAAACATTGGAATCAGTTGAGAAGAAGAGGAATTCCAACCTTTATCTTTGTGAACAAAATGGATAAAGATGGAGTCGACTTTGACGAATTGCTCAAAAAGATTCGTGAACAACTCGGCTCAGCTGCTATTCCATTTACTTATCCTCTTGGACATGGCAATGATTTTGATGGATACGTCAATATCATCAACTTGAAAGCGGTCAAGTACGAAGACAAAAAACCTCTTGATGCAGAAATTTATGAAGACAAAAAAGCAAAGGTCTTTGAACTCCACAACACAATTGTCGAAGAAGTTGCAAAGACCGACGATACTCTTTTAGAAAAATTCTTCAACGGAGAAACATTTAGTGAAGAAGAAATTCGCACTTCACTTAGAAAAGGCGTACTCTCGGGTGAATTAGTTCCAGTTTTGGTCGGCTCGGCATTAAAAGATATCGGGATTTTAGCGATGCTTGAGATGTTCATCGATTATCTTCCTTCGCCTGACGTTTTAAAACCGATTGAAGCGGTTGATGAAAATGGTAAGGAAGTCACTCGTCTCACCGATTTAAATGAACCATTTTCGGCATACGTTTTTAAAACTCTTGTCGATCCTTACTACGGAGTGATCAATTTAACTAAAATCAATTCGGGTGTCATTCATAGTGGAGATGAGATTTCTATTGGCGGAAAAACTCAAAAAGTAAACATGATCTTTTCGATGAGTGGAAAGAAATTAGACTCGATCAGCGAAGCTGGAGCCGGAGACATCATCGCTCTTACTCGGTTGGAAGGAGTTAATTCAGGAACGACTTTATCTTCTCCAAAATCTATCATCACTTATAAACCGGTCAAATATCCGACCGCGGTTATTTTTAAAGCAATCGTTCTTAAAAACAAAGCCGATGAATCAAAAATCGGTCCGGCATTGAGCAAAATTCAACTCGAAGATCCGTGTGTTGAAATCAAGCGAAACAATGAAACTAGACAATTATTGATCGGCGGTGTTTCTAATTCCCATATCGATTTTATTCTCAACAAACTCAAAGACACCTATAAAATTGAAGTCAATGTTGAACCGATGAAAATCGTTTACCGTGAATCGATTAAAAAAGTCGGACAAGCGATTGGACGCTACGTCAAACAATCCGGTGGAAGTGGATTTTATGGAGTTGTCGAAATGCGTTTTGAACCTGCTCCAGAAAATGTTTTCACTGAAGAAGTCTTCGGTGGCGCGGTCCCAAAAAATTATTTCCCTGCGGTTGAAAAAGGCTTCTTTGAAGCGATCAAAAATGGTTCTTTAGCAGGTTTTCCAATCATCGGAGTCAAAGCGGTGCTCATCGATGGAAAATATCACCCAGTCGATAGCAACGAACAAGCTTTCAAAATGGCGGCTATTCTCGCTTTAAAAGAAGCTTATCCGAAATGTTCCCCGATTATTCTTGAACCGATCATCAGAATTTTCGTCAATGTCGACAGTCGTTATACCGGAGATATTCTCTCTGATTTGAATACACGTCGGGCAAAAATTCAAACGATTGAAGAAGGAGAACACCAAACTCAAAAAATTGAAGCTCTAGTTCCTGAAGTTGAGATTATCGATTATGCGACACAGTTGAAATCGATCACTCAGGCGAGTGGATATTTCAATCGAACTTTTGAATCATATGAAGAAGTTCCGGAATATTTAAAAGAAAAGGTCATTCGCGAAAACAAACTCGAAGAATAAACTTTTATTTAAGGCTCTCGTCAGAGAGTCTTTTTTATTGTTAATAAAAAGAATTCTCATGATTCGACCATTTTCAATTTTCTTCGATCGTAAAAAAATATGTAAAACAATGTCTTTTGATTCACAATAGTTATATAATAACTTTAGTTTTATGCAGATAGTATATTCTAATGTTACTAAGGAGACTTTTATATGGTAGATAAAATTAAGATTTTTGCGCTTGGCGGTTTAGACGAAAATGGCAAAAATATGACAATAGTGGAAATAAATGAAGACATCATCGTCATCGATGCCGGCCTTAAATTTCCTAATAAACTCACTCCTGGAATCGATTTTTCAATCCCGAATCCAGATTACTTAATTAAAAATAAAAAACGTGTGAAAGGTTACATACTCACTCACTCTCACGACGAACAAGTTGGCGGACTTCCGTTTTTTTATGAAAAGGCACCTGCTCCGGTTTATGGAACTGAATCTTCTTTGTTCGCTTTAAAAAGTCATCGCCCACTTTTATCACATGATGTTAAGTACGATTATCGAGTCGTAAAACCGACGATGAAATTCGATATTGCCGGTCATCCGATTCGCCTTTTTCAAACTTGCCACAATGCGGCTAAAAGTTTCGGGGTTTCAATCGACACCGACAAAGGACAAATCATTTACGCCGGAGATTATATTTTCGATTATGAAACTGTCAATCCGAACTATCTCTTTGACTTACAGACCATCGGCGATCTCTCTCGTAGACCAACGTTGGTCTTGATGAGTGAATCGCTTGGGGCAGATAGCGAAGGGTATTGTTCGCCTAATCATCGCCTTACTCCTCATATCGCTAGCAAAATTGAAAACGCTGAAGGTCGAGTGTTTATCGCTGCGAGTTTAGAAAACAATTACGGAGTTCAAGAAATTATCGATTTATGTGTAAAAAATCGAAAAAAACTCGCTTTTAGCGGGGAAACAAAGTTGATCATCGAGTCATTGCAAAAGCTTGGCGAGATGACAATTCCACCGGAAATAATTATAAATCCCGATGATTTATTGCGTTATCGAGAGCAAGATATCGTCGTTTTATTTATCGGATATCGTGAATTTTTATATGAACAAGTCGCAGATTTAGCCGATGGAAAATTAGAAGATCGCAGACTTTATTTAAAACCGACCGATACATTTATTTTAGCTTCACCTCCTTCAGATAGCATTGAAGAAGACTTCACTGCGACCGTTGATAAATTATTTAAAACCGGTTGTAAGGTCAAATATTTAAAGCGAAAAGAACTATCCGGAATGCATGCTAGAAAAAACGATTTAAAACTTCTTCTAGCTACTTTTAGACCAAAATATTATTTACCGGTTAAAGGACTATTTTCAAAATTGCTTTCAAACGCTAAATTAGCAGCGACGATGAACATCGGTCTCAATCACAAAAACACATTCGTTTTAGAAAATGGGATGGTTTTAGAAATTGACGGATCAGGAAACGCTAAAATCATTCTCAACGCCGGGATCGAAACTCGAGAATTGTTTATCGACGGATTGGGAGTCTCAGAAGTCGGAAGTCAAATCATTGGTGAAAGAACAAAACTCGGCATCGATGGAGTGGTGATCATCGCGGCGACAATCAGTAAATCAAAACGAGAACTAGTCGCTAAACCAGATTGTCAAATGCGAGGATTTGTTTTTGTCAAAGAAGCCGAGCCTCTTTTAAAAGAAGTGACGAATATCTTCATTGAAGAAATTGAAAAGGGATTTAAAACTTCTTCATTTAGTAAAGAAAAAGTTTCAGAATCTTTTAAAGAAAGAGTGAGAAAGATGATTCGCTACGAAATTAAAAGAGAACCCGTAATCATTCCGATAATTGAGGAAATTGATTAAGCAAAAGCGCAAATGCGCTTTTTATTTTTGATAATTACTAGAATATTATCTTTTGAACTAATATAATGGTGGTGAGGTTTTTTCATGAATGAAAATATTGATAAAAGTAAGGTCGCAATTGCCAGTCGTATATTTCTTGGACTTTTCCTCTGTTTGATTGCGACGATTCTCTTTCTCGACCTTGGTTATATCGCCCGAACTTTAACTTTTCTTTTTACGATATCGTTCGGCTTTACGTCATATTTTTTCTATCTGTTGTTCTTTTTTCTTGGAATCTTTATTTTGCTCAGATCAAAAAAAATAGAAATTCAACTAGCTCGTTACTTACCTGGAATTGTTTTAATATTGCTCGGAGTGAGTGCGTTGCTCAGTTATTTTTCTGATAAAGATTTCGCACTTTCACTGATTTTGCCAAAGATAAAAGAACTCTATCAATCAGGAAATTACTATTCTTCACAGTGGATTAGAAAAATTCCTTTTGTCTATCAATATCTTGTCAATCCTGCTCTTAGTGTCGACGTCGGTGGTGGATTGATCGGTGATTTAGAACTCGCTAGTTTAAACGCTATTGGAGTCCCATACCTTTCACTTTCACTCATCATCACAATCATTACACTTGGCTTTGTCGCTCTTATTTTACCACTTGTGTTCGCTTTAAGAAAAAAACCTAAAACACAGAAAAAAATTAAAAAAAGAGTCATTTCCAAAGACGGAATTGAAGATATTGTCATCGACAACACCAAAGAGACGATTAAAAGCGCTTCTAAAAAACCTTCGAGCAGCAAAGATAAAACTTTTGTTATCAGTGAGATAGAGCAAAAAGGCGATGTTTACAAAGAAAAAGATTCTCAAGGTTCGCTCGACTTTGTCGAAACTAATTCAGCTCCAGTAGGAGGCTTTAAAAAAGCAATTTTTAAAAAACCAAATGATGATTTCTCTTTATCGCAAAAGACATCACCAACACCTAACGAGAAAGTTATAATCGGAGAAGATGAAGAAGAAATCGAAGTTTTAAAACCAAAAGAAATCGTCAATGAACAGCTCTTTTTTGAGTTTGAAGAAAAAAAGGAAGAAGAAGAGATTTCAATTTCTCTTAAATCCGAATCTACGCAACCGACTAGAAAAGAAGAAGTTCTCGATGAAGCAAAAGAGAAAACCACTCTTTCCACTCAGAAAAAAACAAGGACTAAATTCGTCCCTCCTGACAATTCGCTTTTAGCGACTTATGAAGTGATGGATGCCTCAAGTAAAAACAATTTGATCGCCGAACGAAGAAAAGACAAAATCAATGAAATTTTTGGGGATCTGAAAATCGGTGCGACTTGTGTCAGCTATGTCGTAGGACCTGCCGTCACTCGTTTTAATATTGCCTATGATAGTGCGGTTTCGATTCGAGCAGTCGCTAATGCATTTGATGATATCCAACTTCGTCTAGGTGGTGTGGTTGGAAGATTCCAAGCAATTGTCGAAGGCGAGCCTTATAGTGGAATGGAATTACCTAATGCAGCGGTGACAATGGTCGGTTTTAAAGATGTTCTTGAAAACCTTCCACCCTATGAGACAAAACCGCTTTCTCTAGCTTTTGGAAAAGATATTTCTGGAAAAATAATTTTCGCTGATCTCAATGAATTTCCCCATCTTTTAATTTCCGGAACGACCGGAAGTGGAAAATCGATTTTCATTCATTCGCTGCTCATGACTTTAATCATGAGAAATAATCCCGATGATTTAAAAATCGTTCTCATCGATCCTAAACGCGTTGAAATGGCGATGTATGCGGATGGACCGCATTTGCTCTGTCCGATTATCACCGATGCTGGAAAAGCTAAAGTCGCCATGGAGAAACTCGATCATGAAATGGAACGCAGATATGGGATATTAGCAAAAACAAGAAACACCGATATGAAGTCATATCGAGAGTATTGTAAAACTCATGAAGATGCTGAATGGCTTCCTTATATAGTCGTCATTCTAGATGAATATGCTGATTTAGTCGATCGAGCAAAAGACATCCAACCATTCGTCGTCTCTATTGCTCAAAAAGCGCGCGCTGCAGGAATTCATATCGTGATTTCTACACAACGTCCTTCAACAAACGTCATCACCGGTGTAATTAAGGGAAATCTTCCCACTCGGGTTGCTCTTATGACTTCTTCGGCAGTCGATTCGATTACAATCATCGGAGAAGGAGGAGCGGAGAAACTCCTTGGCCGAGGCGATATGCTCGTTCAGTCTCCCCTTATTTCTCGAACTGGCTGTGTGCGTTTGCAAGGTTGTTTTGTGTCAAATTCTGAAATCGTTCGTGTCGTCGAATATTTAAAAGAAAATTATAAGACCGATTTCAATCCGGAATTCCTCGATCTCATCGATCGTTCTAAAGAACTGACAACACCAAATTTTTCTCCTTTAGGAGAAGGGACGGTTGCGGTCGATGAAAAATATGAATTAGTCAAAGAAACTGTCATGCAACAAGAGTATTCTTCAATTTCACGAATTCAAAGAGAATTCGGCTTTGGTTTTTCTCGAGCGGGAAGAATATTTGCACTATTACAAAAAGAAGGGATTGTCGCTAGTGCTCCGGAAACACAAGGTTCCTCTAAAGGGTGCAAAGTTCTTGTACATGACAATTTTTATAATTATAACAATGAGAGCGGAAGTGAAGAACTGACGAACTCGGAAAGTGAAAGGGAAGATAATTGATGATTGGAATAGATTTAGTCGAAATTAAAAGAATTACCTTGACAGACAAATTCATTGCACACGTTCTATCGCCTCAAGAAATTGAAGTTTTTTCTGCTCGGAAGGACCAAATGCAATTCATCGCCGGTCGTTTTGCAGCAAAAGAAGCTTTTTTGAAAGCTCAGCAAAAAGCTTTATTTTCGATTCCTCTTAATCAAATTGAAGTGCTCAATAATAGCGACGGTTCGCCTTATATTGTGTGTCGAGGGACTAGATATGAGAATGTTTCGATTTCTCATGAAAGAGATTACGCAGTCGCGGTGGTAGAGATTTAAGATGAAAGCGCCTGTGTTTATCAGTTCTAAGATAATGACTTTGAGAAAGATCGAAGTCCTTATTTTTGGAATTAGTACAAAATCGATTAAAAATAAAATTTCTCTATTCAAAGATGAAAAACATGCTGTTGCTTATGAAATCGTTGAAGAGCGAAATGAAAATAAGGTAATTCGTTTAACTTTAAAACTTGCAGAAGACATTGTTTTTGGTAGTGCCTATGAAGTTATCGTCTCTCAAGTAGGAAGAGCTTTTGTCGATGTGACTGACGCTGTTGACTTCGATTGCTTTGAAGAAGCTTTTAATTACGATGGTGATGATTTAGGACCAACATATACAAAAGAATATACGGATTTCGCACTTTGGGCTCCTTTGGCAAGCGATGTGATGATCTTCATTAAGCTCGGCGATAAACAAGCGATTAAACAGCTGCGAAGAAGCGAAAAAGGAGTTTATCGAATTCGACTTCAAGGCGATTTAGAAAATGCCGCATATCACTACTTAGTCACCAATTCTGGGGTGCAGAGAATTGCTAAAGATCCCTATGCAAAAAGCGTCACTTTAAATAGCGAATACTCTGCAGTAATAAATCTAGACAATGTAAAGAAAATGGATAAAAAAGTTAGATTTAATCCTAATATTTCGAAATTGGAAAGTATCATCTATGAACTCAGTGTCCGTGACTTCACCATCCAAAGATCAAATGATGTTTTGGCCCATGGCAAATTTTTGGGTTTGGTCGAAGAAAATCGCTTGACACTGAAGGGCGAAAAAGCTGGTTTAGATTATTTATCCGACCTCGGGATCACACATGTGCAACTTCTCCCAGTTTTAGATTTTGCAGGAGTCGACGATCTAGATATTCGTCAATCTTATAACTGGGGGTATGACAACATCTCCTTTTTTGCTCTTGAAGGTTCCTATGCGGTAGATCCGATTAAACCGAGTGCTCGTCTTCTTGAATTCAAGGAGATGGTCAACAAACTCCATGATAAAAAACTCGGAGTCATTTTAGATGTCGTTTATAATCACGTCTTCAATTACGAAAACTCTGATCTAGAAAAAATTGTTCCTTCTTATTTCTTTAGGAGAAATAATGATGGAGAAATATCTAATGGTTCTCAGTGTGGAAACGATTTTGCAAGCGAACGATTTATGGGAAGAAAGCTGATTGTCGATTCTGCATATTATTTAGTCGAGATGTTTGATGTTGATGGTTTTAGATTTGACCTTTTAGGTCTGATCGATAAAAAAACGATCGATGAACTCAAAACAAAAATTTTAAAGATCAAACCTTCTGCGATTTTTTACGGTGAAGGATGGAACATTCTCACTCCTTTAGAAGAAAAAGAAAAAGTGACGATTGAAAACGCCTTTATCAATCCTGATTTTTCATTTTTTAATGATACATTTAGAGACATCATCAAAGGATCTGCATTTGATGTCAGCCAAAAAGGCTACATCGGTGGAGAAGAATCTTATAAAAGCGGAGTGATCTATTCGATGTTGGGCTCTTCTTATAAAACGATTTACGGACCGCGTTTTTTATCTCCTGAACAATCGATCAACTATGTTGAATGTCATGATAATCACACACTGTTTGATAAACTCGTCGCCTCTAATCCAGAAGAAGATGAAGAAACGATTTTAAAAAGAGTTCGATTAGGCAATGCTTTAGTGCTTTTAGCACTCGGTGTTCCTTTCATTCATATGGGGCAAGAAATCGGTTTAACTAAATATGGACAAAATAATACCTACAATTTTTTAGACAGATTCAATCAAATGGACTATAAGATGGTAGAAAGACGCCAAGAAATGGTTCAAGAATTGAAAAGTTTGATTGCGCTTAGGAAGATGATTACTTTTTACAAAGAAAAAGAAGTTTCTAAAATTCTTCCGACTTTTACTTTTGCAGAGTTAGATCATGGAGCGTTGGTCATCAAAAAAGAAAATGCGGTGGTCGGAAAATTAAAAGGTGATTTGCTCTTTGTCATCAATCCCTCCACTGAGACACTTTTTTATAATCTAAAAGACTATTACTGTCTATTGTCTGCTTATGAAGGCGAAGCTCTCTGTGACCTTGTTTCGACGAGGAATTTGACAATTCCACCTATTTCTTATCGTGTTTTGCTCAAAACAAATCCAAAAAAAGAAAGAGGGAAGTAATGCTTTATGATCAGCGATATTGTCGTGACCGGAACTTTAGGTAAGAAAATCAATTCCTATTTGCGAGAACTCATCATCGAGAATTTTAACAATCTAACTGCAAAGAAAGAGAATTTCATTATTCCTATTGCAGATTGGTTTAAAAATGAGAACGGAAAATTCCATAATTTAAAAGAAGGAACTTTCGTTTTTATTCGTGGAAGAATCGAATCAGAAGCTAAAATAGGTTTATATGTTGTAGCCGAAACACTTGAAATTTATTCACATGGTCACGTATCATCTATGTAAAGATTATGAGTGGATTGAGAAGATTTTTTATACCAGGATGTAAAGCGGGTGCAAGAATATTGCACAACTATTTTTCAAAAATGAAAAAATATGCCCGGCATCCAGAAAAATACCCAATCGAAGAAAGATCGCTAAACGGAAAAATTTTAGCGGCTAAAGTAAGTAATGATCTATCTGTTATCACTTATATTGAAGGTTTAGAAAATATTCCTAATGATCAATTTTCTTATTTCGTCGGGAATCATTTAAGCGAATTCGATCCGTTTATTCCTTTTGCGATGCTTGATAAACCAGTCTCTTATATCGGAAAATATGAAATTCGTAATTTTCCATTTGTTGGAACTTTTCTTAAAAGTTTAAGTGGTGAATTTATGGATCGCAAAGATTTAAAGCAATCACTAAAAGTCATGGGGCGAATCGAAGAAGACTTGAAAAAGCAAACAAAAAACTGGGTTATTTTTCCTGAAGGTACTAGAAATAAAGATTCAAGAAGTTTATGTTTAAATTTTCACCACGGAACTTTTAGACCTCCGATGAGAGCAGGCGTTCCAATCGTGCCTTTTGTTATTATTGGAACAGACCGAGTTTTCAGGTCTAACCCGATTTATAAAAAATGTCCAATTTCTGTTAAGATTTTAAAGCCGATTACTTTTAATGAATATAAAAATATGACAAGTCAAGAATTGGCTAGTGAAGTCCGAACTCGTATTCAGCGCGTTCTTTCATTTGAAATGAGAGAAAAAGATCATTTGAAAATGAAAGAATTAAATCCTAACTATCATCCATTTTAATAAAAAGCAAAAAAGAAAACCACCTATAAATAGGTGGTTTTTAGAACTATTTTATGAAACTATAGCTTAAAGCCAAATTTCAAGAGTAACAATTCCGTAGTCGGCTAATTGACTGAGGTCAATCCAAACTTCTTCGCCTGAGTCTTCATTGAAATATCCCCACTGTTCGTATTCGTCATCGTAGCCTAATGCTTCAAATCCAGTGGCTTCTAAATCAGTACCAAAATCATAGGTTGAGCCAGGAATTGTATAAACATCGATGAAAAACACACCGTAATCTTCGGCGTAGGAATCATCAAGGACAAAACCTTCAGCGTCAGGATCGTTATAAAGTGGTAGTGCACTGATAAATTCTTCATCTAAAAGTGCAGAAGCAGAAGCTTCAAGTTGTGCAATTACGGTCTCCCAAGACACTAAATCTGCTTCAGGAACAACAGCAGAAATCCAAATATTAACGTAGTTTCCGACATTTTCAAGTTCGATAACACCAAGTAGATCATCACCATCACTTAATGTAAAGGCAACATAACCGTCTTCTTCGTCGTCGATTACCCAGCCATTAACATCGTCAAGAATTCTTTCACTTAAAATGACAAAATCGGCATCGGCATCATCACTATAAGCAGTGATCAATAATCCGATGAGGAAACCAGGTTCTTCTTCCACATAGGCAAGTTCAACAACGTAATTAAAAATCTCAGTGCCAGCTTTGCTTAAATCAGGTAATTGAATAGCGAAGAGTTCATCGAGGAATAGTCCTGGGACCACTTCAATGTCTCCCCAATCAGCGAAAACTCCTTCAACCTCTTCAAATCCAGCGGACAATTGAGGTCCATAAGGTCCAAAGACGAATCCGATTTCTCCATCTTGCCAATAAACAGGCGCGCAGAAATCGAACGCATCACCAACAGCAGCTGGTGTAGGCGTGGTGTCTTCGGCTCCGCCATTAACGTCAGCAAAGAAATCGTTGACGATCTCAGCTTGTGCTTCTGACATCGCAGGAACGACAACTGGAATAGCGATTGGACTATTAGCATCCAATTTTTCACCACGGAAGGCGACCTTGAACTCAGTTGGTGTGTCAGCAACAACTGTTCCTGGAAGAGTGACTAATTGTAGTGATGTACCCCACATTAGCATTCCAGATGTACGACGAACTGCAATAGCGTCAAATCCAGCACGTGATAAAGCACCATAGCCATAAACATCGCCTTTGCCTTTGGAAGTTGCTTCATCAACAGCGTATTCAAGAACTGCGTCTTTAATGACGGGACGTCCATCAATATCACCGACAACGCCTTCGACGTTAAGAATGTCTTTCCATCCAAATGTGACTGGTTCGGCAGTGATGACCTCAACAGCGCTGATGCCATCAAGTGATTCACCAAAGGTTTGCTGAACGATTAAACTATTGCCATAAACATTATTGACAACCGCATCAGTAATTTTTACTTTTACGCCATCTTGAACCGTTTTTTCTTCTTCGGAATCCCATTCAGTAGCTTGCGCAATCGTTAAAGAAATAGCTTCTGGCGGTTCGATTATAGATGATGAAGGGGTAGGATCATCACATGAAGCAAACGACAACACCAGACCGACAAGTGCAAGCGATTTTAGTAAACTTTTTTTCATATTTTTCTCCTTTCTCTTTGAAATTAAAGTTTGGATATAATTTATAACTTTCTGTAATACATTACAAGTAATTTATTTTTCACTTCTTAAAAAGAAAACTTAGAATTACTTTCTGAAATACGAAGAATAACAATTTTCGATTATTAATTTAGGCAATTTCTCAAATATATTTGAAGTCTTTTTATATGAAAATAACATTCCTTTTTATTGTTCGTTAACGAAAAGTTTCGTTCTTTAACATTGCGATATCTTGAATTTAAATCATTTAAAAGCTGAAACGAAAACATTTATTTTTTAAAAAAGGAAACGCAGATTTTGATTATTTATGATAGTTTAAATTTATAAGCGTAAATAACCGGTCTTAAAACTTTCACTCAGGAATAATCTCAATAACGAGCTTTTGTTTCGAATTAGACGTAATTAGCATTTTTAACGTGGAAAATTGAAAATCTACCTTTTTTATCGGTTTTTGCAGTGTTTTTTTCTAGAATTTACCTTTTCTATTTTGAAACTCGTTATGGTAAACGATAGAAAGGAAAGGTAAGAGAATAACTTCTAGTGATTTATTAATATTTAA
>JBAYST010000014.1:0-21787 GCA_041676005.1 Bacilli bacterium
ATTCTAACTTCTTTGAATTTCTCTAAATATTTTCTCACACTTGGAAGCTCTTCTAATGCTTTTTTAGCTTCATATAATTTTCTCTGCGCTTTTTTTACCTCTGAAGAGTCACGAGAAAAGAAACGAAGTGCATCATTATATTCACTGACCGCACAGTCTTTTTTATAAGAAAAAGTTTTAGCCAAATCATCGGTTTCCATTTCTTGTTCGGCTTTTGAAAGCTCGGCGATTCGCAAATCATTATCAAGGGCACTTCTTAATTTGAGTGTTAAATCTAATATTTTTTCATTCATAACTAATAATTTATCATTTGGTCTTGTAACATTCAATTAGGGCATAACTCTACACATGTTTATAAGATAATGATAAAATCATTTTGCATATGAACTTAAAAATTTTAAAAGACACTCACAAATCACTAAGAGAAAGAAGCGTTGATGTTCACATGCCTCTTTCTCATGAATATGAAAAAACTCTCAATCTCATGAGTCGATTTTTAAAAGAGTCTCAAAGTGAGAACAGCAAGGTTCGAGCCGGAGTTGGTTTAGCCGCTCCACAAATCGGAATTAACAAACGCATGTTTGTCATTTACTTAGAACATGAAGGGAAGTTGATTAATTTGCAACTCGTCAACCCGAAAATAATCGAAACATCTGCAAAAAAATGTTATTTAAAAAATGGCGAAGGCTGTCTTTCGGTAGATGAAAGGCATCCAGGACTAGTCCATCGCCATTATCGAATTAAAATTAAAGCTTATAATGCTGTGAACAAAAAAGAAGAAGAATTGACTTTTACTGGCTATCCAGCCATTGTTATTCAACACGAATACGATCATCTTGAAGGGATTTTGTTCTATGATCGAATCAATGCTTTTAATCCGCTTGCAACATTGCCAAATGAAATTGAAATTTAATTCTTTTTTCTTTATTTTTAAGATCTATCATCTATAATAGATGTAACAAAAAAACATAAAATAATCACGTTTAATTTAGGAGGATTATTAATGACGAGCAAAATATCTATGCCCGTTTCAGTCTACGCACTTGGTGGACTAAACGAAGTCGGAAAAAATACTTATTGTATTGAAAACGACAAAACTTTAATCATTATTGACGCTGGAATTTTATTTCCCGGACCCGAATATCCAGGAATAGACTATCTAGTGCCAGATTATACACACCTTAAAAACAATCGAAATAAAATTAAGGCTCTTTTTATCACACACGGTCACGAAGATCATATCGGCGGAATTCCTTATTTGATTCAAAATGTCAATATTCCAGTCATTTATGCACCGAAATTGGCCGCTGCATTAATCAAACATCGTTTAGAAGAATTCAGGCTCGCAGATCGAGTGAAAATTGTCGAATACAATGACAATAGCCAAATCAAAATTGACAGTTTCACCGTTTCGTTTTTTAGAGTGACACACTCTATCCCTGATTCTTTTGGAATCGTTGTCGATACTACAGAAGGCCGAATCGTCACGACTGGAGATTTCAAAATTGATTTGACACCAATTGGAACCGATATTCAACTGAATAAAATTGCCGAAATCGGTTCAAAAGGTGTTACTTTGTTATTGAGCGATTCAACAAATTCTGAAACTGAAGGATGGACTCCAAGTGAGAGGAATGTTTTTGAATCGATTAATGATATTTTTTCTAAGGCTGATGGAAGATTAATCGTTTCCACTTTTAGTAGTAATATTTCAAGAATTCAACAAATCTGTGAAGCTGCGGTAGAACATAAACGCAAAATTGCAATTTTAGGGAAATCGATGGAAAACACGGTTAGCATCGCGCGTTCTTATGGATATATAAAAATTCCTGACAATTCAATCGTCGATATTTCTGAAATCAAAAAAATGAAACTTGATGAAGTTGTTGTTCTTTGCACTGGTTCGCAGGGGGAACCGATGGCTGCTTTAAGTCGGATTGCTAAAGGAGACCATAAAGATATCAAAATCATTCCCGGCGATACGGTTGTATTTTCTAGTTCCGCAATTCCAGGTAATGGTATTTCAATCAATAGCGTAGTCGACGAACTAGCAAAATGCGGCGCTAATGTCATTACGAATTCTATTTTGAGCGACATTCACTCTTCTGGACACCCAGCAAAACAAGAACTACGAATGATGTTAAAACTCATCAATCCAAAATACTTTATGCCAGTTCATGGTGAATATCGCATGCTTCTTATACACGCTCAAATCGCTGAATCTCTAGGCGTTCCTAAAGAGAGAAGTTTCATATGTGAAAATGGTGATGTCATCACTCTTTCTAATGGAAAAGCAGAGTTCAGTTATCGAGTTCCTAGTGGGGTGACTTTCATCGATGGAAAAACTATTGATGGACTTGCTCCTAGTGTTATCAAAGATCGTAAGGCTTTAAATGATGATGGAATGATCGCGGTTGTCATAGGAATTGATACAAAGACTAACAATCTCATTATTGCGCCGAAAATTTATACGAACGGATTTGTTTATAGCAGACACCAAAGCGTCATGAGAAATGCTGCAAATGCTGTCGAAAAAGAGATTCGTGTTGTTTTAAATGGGAAGCCGACTTTCGCAGATTTAAAAAGCACAATTAAGAAAGTAATGGGTTCTGTTTTATATAGAGAAACAAAGCGTAGCCCAATGATAATTCCACTTATCATGTCGAAAAATTAATATGATTATTCTCGCTTCATCTTCGCCAAGAAGAAAAATGCTTTTAAGCAAAATAATTCCTAATTTTATTATTGAAACTTCTGATATCGATGAAGAAGAAACTTTTCTTTCTTCCGAATCTTTGTCATATGATTTATCGAAGTTAAAAGCCTATGAAGTTTTCCACAAACATCCTCATGATGTTGTGATTGCGTGCGACACAGTTGTCATTTTTAACGGTATTATTTTTGGAAAACCAAAAGATGAAGAAGATGCCTTTCGAATGTTAAAAATTTTATCCTCGAATAAGCATGTAGTGTTGAGCAGTTATACAATCATCTCAAAAAATTTTGAAGTGAGTAAGACCATCAAGAGTTTTGTCTATTTCAATGAACTTGATGATGACAAAATAAGAAAGTATATCGCTAGTGGATCTCCAATGGATAAAGCAGGTTCTTATGGGTGCCAAGATAAAGAATTCGATCTCATTAAAAAAATCGACGGAAGCGTCGATAACGTGATGGGTTTTCCAACTGAAGCAATTAAAAAAACACTCAAAGATTTTAAAGTGATTTAAATAGAAATTTTAAAGTAATTTTTCAATATTTTTTTTCAATTTTGGAGATAAGACGAGAACGATTTTTTCATTCATTGAGATGATGCTTTTTACCCCCGCTTCATGTAAGGATTTTTCATCTATTTTTTGAGCATTTTGTAATTTAATATTTAGTCTAGAGCCCTTTAATTCAAGGCTTAAAACATTAGATTTTCCACCTAAATAGTCGTAAATTGCAGTGTCTTTAGTCTTTTTGACGCTTTTATTAGTGATCAATAAAACAGCAATTACAACCGCCAAAACGATAGCGATAATCAATGCAAAAATCCAACCGTATTTCGCTAATAAATTATTGAATTCTTGTAAAGGAATCACTTGATGAAACTCCGCTTCAAACTACCGATAAACGAGTGATTCTTTTTAAGCAAAATCTTCACTTTCAAAGATGATTTTTTAACGTTAATAGAAAGAGGCCGATCTTCGATAAGAACATTATCAAACGAGACAAGAGCATCGCTGAATTTTCCCTTAATTGTGATATCGACATCTTCTTTTAAAATCAATGGATTAGTGAGCGGAGAGATAAGATTATTTGTCACTGGGGCAATCGGTGTCAATTCTAAGCAAGGAACACCGGTTTCGATGATCGCTCCCCCGACAGATTTGTTTAAAGCCGTACTTCCTAGTTGAGAAGAGACAATCAGGCCGTTCCCAGCAAAGTTTTCTAATTTCTCTTCATTGATAAAGACTTCGCATTCAAGAGTCTTATAAATCGAAGAAATCTTAATTTCGTTAACCGCAGCAATATCATACGTTTCATTTTCACAAACGACAGTTCCTTCGAGTAGTGAAAAACTTTTTTCCACTAACCTTCCGTTATCCAAGTCGCTTAAAGCTTCTTGAATTTCGTCGACGGTGTAATCATAAAAATAGCCGAGTTTTCCATTGTTGATACCTAAGAAACAAACATCATTAAGTCGATCTAAATTATTTTGAATCGCTTTTAAAAAAGTTCCATCTCCTCCGATACAAATAATGACATCAGGGTTTTGATTATCAATGTCGATTTCTAATTCATTTAAAAGATTGGATATTTGATTTTCAACAAAAGTAGTTCGATCTTTATAAACGCTGAAAAAACTTATTTTCATAAATCACCGTTTTGCAAATCTTTTGCATGATCACATGTGTTATATTTTTTACAATTTTCAGGTGAACAATTCCACTCCGCAATTCGGCGGGCCTGAGGGATAAATGAACGAATTTCTTCTTCGTTATATCCTATTTGAATTCGGCGATCGTCAATAATTATAGGACGTTTTAAAACTGATGGATTAGCTCTGATAAATTCGATCAAGGTTTTAATGGTCATATTATCGAGATCCAAACCGTTTTCTTTCACAATTTTACTTCTTTCAGAAATGATGTCCTCTGTTCCGTTTTCACTTTTGGCTAAAATTTCTTTTAATTCGGCCTCATTCAAAGTCGCGGAAAAAATATTTTTTTCGATATATGGAATTTTTTGGTCATTGAACCACTTCTTAACTTTCCGACAACTAGTGCAACTGGGAGATGTATAAATTTTTATCATTCAATTTTCCTCTTTGTTAGTATAACAAATCTAATTATAAGCATAAAGCAAATATATAAAGCAACCTCAGGTTGAAAAATCTTAAGGAAAAACATAAACTATTTTATATAGATTTAGGAGAGCGATATGGGAAAAGAAAGAATCTTAACCGGAATCAAACCGACCGGTAAATTAACCTTAGGTAATTACTTAGGCGTACTCAAACATCTTCCAAAATTAGAAGAAAGAGGCGAATCTTTTATTTTTATCGCTGATCTTCACGCTTTAACCTTGCCAATTGAACCCCAAGAACTCAAACAAAACTCAATTGATATCGCTGCTTTTTATCTTGCCGCAGGCTTAAATCCGAAAAAAACTACTTTATTTTTACAATCCAGTGTTTCGGCTCACGCAGAAATGAATGCTATTATGCAAAATTATTTATATATGGGCGAACTTTCTCGAATGACTCAATTTAAAGAAAAAACACAAAAAACCAAATCCGCTGCAATAGGGTTAGGGTTATTTGCTTATCCGGTTTTAATGGCTTCTGACATCATTTTATATGATGCGACAGTTGTTCCGGTCGGTGAAGATCAAGTTCAACATGTTGAACTAACACGTAATTTAGTCAATCGTTTTAATAATCGCTATGGTCCGGTTTTATCGATGCCTAAAGCCGAAATTAGAAAAGTTGGAGCGAGAATTATGTCGCTTTCAGATCCGACAAAAAAGATGAGTAAATCTGATGTAAAAGGCGATGTTTATTTAAAAGATGATCTACAAACAATTCGAAAAAAGATCATGTCCGCAGTTACTGATTCTGGCGAAGAAATAAAATATGATCCTCTTAATAAACCAGGAATTTCTAATTTGCTTTCGATTTATGCATCAATAAAAGACATTTCAATTAAAGATGCGGAAAAGATTTTTAAAACTTCCCGATATGGCGAATTCAAAAAAGCTATTGCAGATGCGGTTTGTGAAGATTTGGGCGCCTTCCAAGAAAGATATCGCAAAATTATTGCAGATAAAACATATGAGATAGTTTTAAAAAATGGAGCTTTAAAAGCAAGAAAAATTGCAGACGAAACTTTACATCGGGTTAAAAATGCGGTTGGGTTATTGAATGAGTAACAAATATTTTATTTGTTTCGACATGGATGGAACACTTCTCAACAACAAGCAAAAAATTTCTTTTTTGACAAAACAATATCTTCGGAGGTTACATAAAAAAGGCCACACAATTGTCTTAGCCTCAGGACGCCCCTACCGCGAAATGAAAAGATATTATGACGAATTGAAATTGAATTCTCCTATAGTCTGTTTGGGAGGTTGTCATTATTTTTCTCCTTTTGATCAGGACTTCCCAAATTACGAATTTTCTTTTGATCGTAAAGTTGCAATTGAAATCGTCGCAGAATTATTAAAAATAGGTGCAATTGACAATGCTTTTTGTGAAAATAACGAGCACATTTGGGTCCATCATAGAGACCCTGAATTAATTAATTTTTTTTGGAAAACAACAGGAAATGAAAATATCATTTATGGTCCTTTTGAAAAAACTTTAACTATAAATCCAACTTCCTTGCTTTTAGAAACCAAAAATAAAGATCGCGAAAAAGAAATCGAAACTGTTATTAAAAAATATAAAACTCTAAACGTGCGTTTTTGGTTCGGTGGACATTATTCAGAAATCTATTTTGATGGTTTTAATAAAGCAAGTGCTTTAGAAAAAATTGCTCAATATTATGGGATTGATAAATCTCATACGATTGCTTTTGGTGATCAACATAATGATATCGAAATGCTTAAATGGGCTAAAATTGGCGTAGCGATGAAAAATGCCACTGCAGAATTAAAATCATACGCTGATTACGTCACGACGAAAGATAACAACCACAACGGCATTTATTTTGAATTAAAAGATATTTTTAAAAAAATAAGAAAAAAGCAATTATTCTAGATTCAAGTAATTCATCAAATCTCGATAAATTTCATCAGAAGCGCGAAGCGCGTCTTCTTTTTTATTAGCGACAGCACCAATATAAAATTTACATTTTGGTTCAGTTCCACTCGGTCGAATCGCCACATTCGATCCATCTTCAAAATAGATTTTAACAACTTCTGCTTTTGGCAGATCAATCTTTTCTTCTTTACCATCTTGAATTTTGATTTGTTTTTCATAATCTTCAGTTGCAACAACTTTTCTTGTCCCAAGTTTTTTGATTGGGTGATCGTGAAGACTCGCCATTAAAGCGTCCATTTCTTTTTTTCCTTGCGGACCTTTAAAGGCACGAGAAGTAATATTTTCAACATGATGTCCGAAGCGTTTTCCTAGGTCGTCATAGACTTCAATTAGATTCTTACCTAATTTGTCATAATAAAGCGCCATTTCACAGTAAAGCAGAATCGCTTGCAATCCATCTTTATCACGAACAAATGGAGCGACTAGGCAACCATAAGACTCTTCGTATCCGAATTCAAATTTCGGTCCATTAGTCTCTTCATAGTGTTGAATTTGTGACCCGATGAATTTAAAACCAGTGAGAAAAACTTCGTTTTTTAACCCATAAAATTCCGCAATTTTATTTCCTAATGAGGATGAGACAATTGTCGAATACATAACTCCATTTTTAGCTAATGTTCCGTGCTTTTTTCTCATCATAAAAATATAATCCATCAACATCGCTGCGGATTGATTGCCGGTAAAAAGAACATAATTCCCATCTCTATTTAAAGCCGCTAAGCCGACTCGATCGCCATCAGGATCGGTCATACAAATCAATTTTGCTCCAACTTTTTTGGCAAGCTTAATCGGTTCAATATATGCTTTTTCTTCTTCGGGATTAGGAGATAAAGTGTTTGAGAAATTTGGATCAGGGTCACATTGCTCAACAACTGGATATACATCATAATTGAAATCCTTGAAAATTCTCATCGCCCCGACATATGCCGCGCCATGATTAGGCGTATAAACTATTTTAAAATCACTTTTATCAAGTTGAGGATTTAAAGAAATTTCTTCGACTAAACGAATGTATTCATCATCGATTTTCGAAGAAAATACATGATTTTTGCCGCAAACAGCATGACTTTCTGATTCAATTTCTAATTCATTAGGTAACTCTTCGATGATTTCAACAAGCCGAGAAATTTTTTCTGGAATCAATTGGCACCCAAATTCATCATAGACTTTATAACCGTTATATTCTTTAGGATTATGAGAAGCAGTGACCATTACCCCTGCACACGTTTTTTGATAACGAACCGCAAAAGAAAGTTCTGGAGTCGGACGAAGAGAATCAAAAATATAAGTGTCGATTCCATATTTATTAAAAGTCTCAGCGATAAGAAGTGTGAATTCACGAGCCATATGACGATTATCATGAGAAATCGCCACTCCTCTAGTTTTTGCATCTGGAAATTTTTCTAATAAATATTTAGCAAAGCCGATAGTCGCCCTTTTGACAGTGTGTTCATTCATCCGGTTTGTACCTGGTCCTAAAACACCTCTCATACCAGCGGTTCCGAATTCAACATCCTTAAAAAAGGCGTCAGCCTTTTCTTCAATTGTCATCTTTCTTAAAATTTCTTTATCTTCATTTGATACTCTAGAGCTTTTGAGCCAACGTTCATAATTCTTTTCAATATTCATAATTTCCTCCTTCAATAGATTAATATATTTAAAGCTTTCTTAAAAGAGCAGTCTCTTTTTCTGGCAAATCTATTTCAAATTTACGCTCATTTAAATAAGCGAGTTTTCCGTCCAAATTATGAAAAACGATTTTATAAGCATGCAAAAATTGATTGAGAAAACCAAACTTTTCTTTGAACGTTTTATTTATTTTAAAATCTCCATATTTTTGGTCACCAACAATCGGATGCATAGCCGCGAGCATGTGCGCTCTGATCTGGTGTGTTCTACCAGTTAGAATCTGGACATCTAATAAAGTGAATTCACCGTATATTTTTAAAGGTGAAAATATTGTCCACGCACTTTTAGCACCTTCGGTGACTTTTCCTATTTTCATAATTTTGTTATTTTCATCTTTTGTCAAAGCTAATTTAATTTCACCTTTTTCTTTGACGACTCCGTTAACAAGGGCAAGGTAATGCTTTTCAATATTTTTGTGATTTTTAAAAGCTTTGAGAAGTTCTTGCATTACTTCCACGCTTTTTCCAAAAACAATTAACCCGGAAGTATTGCGGTCAAGACGATGCGCGGGTGCAACAGTAAAAGTGCTCAAATTTTCAGCTTTATTTTTGTATAAATAGTAAGCGACTGCCAATTGATCAAGCGAAAGAGAATTTTTGTTTTCTTTTTGTGTCAACATTCCCTTTGGTTTGTTAATGATCATAATGTTTTCATCTTCATAAACGACAAGATCTTTTATTTTATCGTTGGGTAAAATTGTTTCTTTTTTGAAATCTTCTAATTTTTCGTCTGAAACATAGATTTCAACGATATCCCCTTCTTTAAGTCTTGTTTTCATATCGCTTCTTTTTCCGTTTACTTTAACATCTCTTTTTCTAAACAATTTATAGATAAAAGATAAAGGTGCTTCGTTTAAAACTTTTTTGACATATTTTTCAAGCGTTTGATTGGCTTCGTTGTTTTGGATGGTAAATTGTTTCATATCTCTTATTTTAGATGTTTCTTATTTATAAATAAATGAAGTTTTGTTATAATCAAACTCGGCAACCCGGAGGAATACCCAAGCGGCTGAAGGGGCGGGCTTGGAAAGCTCGTAGACCTGTAACAGGGTGCAAGGGTTCAAATCCCTTTTCCTCCGCCATAAAAACGCAACAGTTGTTGCGTTTTTTTATGTGAATAAAGTGAATTTTAGTTACAAAGAAGTTTATTTTTTAAGCGATGGTTTCGGTTTTGTCTTTGCCTTCAATTTTGGTCACATCAACATCAATAATTGAATCATTGCTCATCAGTGGTTTTCCTAAACGCGCGGCACGCCGTGAAGCTTTTTCAATTTCACGGTCTGTTTTTTGAGCAAAGACCAATAAAACAACGACAGTAATTAAAACTCCGACAGCGAGCACAATTAATCCCCAATGGATAAATGAAAGAGGGGAATCGACTTGTGCAAGAGCTAGCGCATTATCGCGCACCGTTGAATAATCTGCGATAAGGCCTAAAATCATCAATGTGATTCCTCCAAGTGCTAAAAGTCCTCCCAATGGATAAAACACCCACTCGACAATTGTTAATTTTTGTTCACGTTTTTGTTTCATACTTCTCTCCTAAAAAACTTAAGCTTCTCCAACTTTTTTATTTTTTTCGATTTGTTCTTTTGCTAACGCCATCATCTCATCTAAAACTGGCTTATAAGCTTCTTTCCACGCTTTTTCGGCTTCTCCGATATACACGTCTAATTTCTGTAAATTGTTTCTAAATAATTCTTGGAAAGATTTTCCGTCTCTTCTTTCGCGTCGGCCTTCAGTCATTTCAATCAATTCAATTGATTCATCGAGTAAATCGAGTGTTTTGTTATCAATGATGTGGCAGTGTTGGCGTGAAAAACGAACGTATCCTGCATATTTAGCAATTTCGTTTTGAACGATGAAATTGCTTTGAGGTGTTGGTTTTCCTTTAGATTCTTGCATCACTTTGTTGAATTCAGCAAATGCTTTTTCTAAATCAATCATGACGAGTTTGTTTAAAACACTGCGATAAAGGGCTTCATCAGTGACAATTAATTTTGTCATCACTTCTTCGGTTTCATCGTGTTGTTTTGCATAATTCAAATAGTTAAAAATGATATCTCTCAGCGTTTCGGTTAATCCGATGACATAGTCATAGATCTTGATGTGCTGAGAATTATCCACTCTAACTTTATCACCACTTAAAACTAAAACGGTTGATTCAGGGCCGTAAATGTCATTGATAAAAACGGTCATTTTTTCAAGAATTTCTTTCCCTTTATCTCCATTTTGATCAAGGAAATTCCGAAAAGCTGTTCCAACTTTGATTCCTTCTTCTAAGGCACCTTTACGAGCATTGAAAACTTCGGCACGATGTTCACGGTTGATCGTATACTCTAAAGTGTCGCGAACATTTAATAAAACGAGATAGAGATTGGCGATGTATCGGTTTGTGTTATTCATTAATTTTCTCCTTTCCGAATACATATTTGTCTAATTTATAGACGCGTGATATTTCATGTTTTGCATACTTCTTCACGCTCGGATAGGCATGCTTCATCACGAATGAATTTTCGTGATATTTAAGAAACATAGAAATATCATTACCGCTGTCTCCAACAACGTAGACATTTTCATCAGAGATATTGAGATGGTTGACATATCGCGTTATCCCGTTAGCTTTATTACAACCAACAGGAGTGAATTCAATTACAATTCCAACCCATGATGCTTCGATATCCTGATACTTTTCTCTTAGTTGTTTATTGATTTCTTTACTAATTTTATTCTTTTTTCGACGAACACCAAAAGCAATTTTTGCGCCGTAAACTTCACCTTCTTCGAGTTCTTTGTCGAAAAGATCATTATCATAAACAAAATCTTCACGATAAATACCGAAATGCAGGCGATAGAAAAGTGCGTAAAAACTCATCAAAACTTTGCTCATGGGTTGAAGGCTTTTGATAATTATAGGAAATCTCTCACTGATGAGCATGCAAGCTAAAGGATGATATTCTTCTTCAACTTCATTGAGAATTTCGGCAAGTTTTTTTCCATCGATTGAACGACGCACAATCAATTGTCCATCCACAGAAATTTTTGCGCCGGTGCAAGCGATGTAATCAACCGGTCGATCGATTTCATGAATTACTTTTTTTATAAAGTTTTCAGAACGGGAACTAACTAAAACCACTTTATTTCCTTGGTCGATAAATTTTTGCAAAAATTCAACATTTTTCTTACTCAAATAGGTTTTCTTTTGTTTAGGATAAAAAAGTGTTCCATCTAAATCGCACGCTAATATCTTTGGTTTTGCTGTTTTCATATCTCGGTTATTATATCGTATTTTAAAAGTTTTAATACAATTAAATGTATTTTCACCTCGTTTTTTGATTAATAAAAAAGAGGGGCAAGCCCTCTTTCGCTTTTTAAAGTTTATTACCTGATTTCGTTTTCGGCCTGAATAACGCCATATCCTCCATCGTTTCGAACATAAACAACAGAAATCCGATCATCCTCTTCATCTAAATAAACGAAGAAATTATGTCCTAGTGCATCCATTCTCAATATCGCTTCATCAATAGACATCGGTGTCAAATAGTATGATTTAGCACGAACGATGACATCTTTTTTCTTATTCTCGGTTTTTTCATCTTCGATTTCATCAAACAGAATAGATTTGCCAAGCGAGAGCTTTCCACCGTTGCTTCGATCCATTCTCATTTTGATTTTTCGCATTTGTCCCTCGAGTTTGTCAATTGCTAAATCAACAGCGGCATAAAGGTCTTGGTTTTCAACTTCTGCTCGTAGAATCATTGTTGGGATAAAAATTGTAATCTCAACTTTTGCTCCGACTTTTTGGCTTGATACAACAGCCCGGCAAGTCGTTTTGTCATCGATGACAAAGTATTTGTCCATGCGAGAAAGCTTTTTAATCAGCGCATTTTCAATACCTTTCGTCACCTGAATGTTTTTGCCGACAATTTGGTATTTCATCTGATTCGCTCCTTTCCAAATTATAATATTAAGAAGTCTACTTTTATTATATATTACGGAGTCAGTTTAGTGTATAGAAAAGCACGTTTTATGCTAATGTTTTTTTGTTTTCGTGAAAAGGAGTTTTTTTATTTCTTCGACTTTGTCGGTTTGCTCCCAAGGTAATTCGACATCAGGTCGTCCGAAGTGTCCATAGTTAGAAATATCAGCGTATTTAAAGCCTTGGGGTTTGGTGAGTGAGAAATTTTTGATAATAACCCCTGGACGGCAGTCAAATACCTCTTTGATAATTGAGAGAATTATTTGATCAGAATAATGTGCAGTATGATACGTTTTGATTCCGATGCTAATCAGATCTGGAACTCCTATTGCGTAAGATAGTTGTACTTCTAATCGATCGGCAAGTCCGGCTGCAACTAAGTTTTTTGCAATATAGCGCGCCATGTATGTCGCAGAGCGATCGACTTTGCTCGGATCTTTTCCAGAGAAAGCGCCTCCGCCATGTGGCGCAGTTCCACCATAAGTATCGACAATGATTTTTCTTCCCGTCACGCCTGTATCACCTTCTGGACCACCGATGACAAAGCGACCGCCTGGATTCACAAAGTATTTAAAATCGGTATTCAACCCAAAAGATTGAACGACATCAATCATGATGTCTTCGTGAATAAAGCGTTTAAATTCTTCTAAATCAGCACCCTCGGTGTGCGAACATGACATCAAGACTGTATCTATTCTGATGTTGTTTGGATCGGTGTAATCGATCGTAACTTGTGACTTCATATCTGGAGAAGCGTTCTTGAATTTACCGTTTTTGCGTAATTCAGTAGCTTTCCGTACTAATTTATGTGCGATCGAAATGGCTAAAGGCATCATCCCTTTGGTTTCAGTTGTCGCATAACCAAACATGATTCCTTGATCGCCTGCTCCTTGATTTTCTGCTCTATTTTCACCAACTGCCTGCGAAATATCCAGGGATTGTTTTTTAACTAAATTAATTATTTTTACAGTGTGATAATCCGTTCCTAATTCTTCTTTATCGTAGCCGATATCTTTTAAAACATTTTTTATTATTTGATCGTAATCAATTTGACTTTTGCTCGTGATTTCACCTCCGATGATAATCGTGTTTCCTGTTGCAAAAACTTCGCAAGCAACACGTGAATTTTCATCACCCTTTAAAGCTGCATCTAAAATTGAATCTGCGATTTTATCACAAACTTTATCAGGGTGCCCTTCGGAAACTGATTCGCTTGTGAACAAGATAGTCTGATTTTTGTCTTTCATAATCCCTCCTAAAATTAAATAAAAGCCTTCCCACTTAGGGAAAGCTCATCGCTTTCTTTTCATCGTTCAGAGAGTGGGTCTCTGCTAAGGCGAGCACTTACTTGTATCCAAGAGTTGCTACCGCTTTTTTTCATCCTCGAGAAGCGGTTCTTGATGAACTATAACTATTTTACTACGTAAATTTTTGAAATCAAGAAATTAAAGATTATTTGATCAAAGTTCCATAAACAACACCGGTGGCATTGATTGCGTTGCTTTCATCGGTGTCGATGTGCATCGCTAAAGAAAAATCATTTCTCACTCTGACAACTACATCGCCGAGAATCGTCGCTCGTTCAGGAGTGTCGATCTTAACGCTGACGATATCACCGGATTTAACGCCAAATTCACGTGCATCTTCTTCAGTCATATGTATATGTCTTTTAGCAATTATCAATCCTTCTTTGAGTTCGATTTCACCACAAGGACCAACTAATTTAATAACCCCCGACCCATCGACATCTCCAGATTCACGAATCGGTGCGCTTAGACCAAGGGTTCGCGCGTCAGTTAAAGACACTTCCACTTGAGCTTTTTTTCTAAATGGTCCAAGAATTGAAACACCAGTAATTGTTTTTTTCGGTCCAACGATATCTAACCTCGTCGTCGAAACATATTGTCCTGGCTGTGATAATGGTGCTCTTGGAGTTAAAATCGCATCTTTTCCACAAAGAATTTTAAATTGCTCTTCATTGACATGAATATGTCGAGCACTTGTTTCAATTAATATTTTTTTCATGTGTACCTCACTTAACGCAGTTATTGTATCAAATTAACTGCGTTATTTCATCATTTTTACAAAAGAAATGCTTTGTAATATTTTCAGATATAGACAATAATTGTTACGACAATATTTTATGACAAAAGAAGAAAAAAGAAAAAACAAATGGCTTGAACTACTTCGCTTTACAATTTGCGGAGTTATTGCCGCTTTAACCGATTACATAGTTGCACAATTTATTGTTTTTGCATTTAATAATTCAATAGATCGCGCCTATATCATTGCAATTTCAACGGCGATTGGTTTTATTGTCAGTGTCATCGTCAATTACCTGATTTCAACTTTTTGGGTTTTTCAAAATGTCGCAGATAAAGAAAAGACAAAAACACCAAAATTTATCATGTGGTTCATCTTGTTATCAATCGGTGGTCTTCTCTTATCAATCGGCGCGATGGAAATTTGCAATTTGATCAGTGAATTTTCTTTGAACATCTCTGTCACAAGTGACTCTTTAATGAATTTGATCAAAGAAAGTGGATGGGGATTTTTAGGTTCAGTTATTTTCTGGGCTTACATTATCAGCTTTGGAATTAAAACCTTAATTGGTTTAATTTACAATTACTTCACGCGTAAGTACATTCTTTATAAAGCACCAAAAGAAGAAAATCTTTCAATTCTTAAATAGAACATTGAAATTATTCATAATTTTGCTAGAATAACAAGGCACTGCACGTGTGGCGGAATTGGTAGACGCGTACGTTTGAGGGGCGTATGGGGCGACCCGTGTGAGTTCGATTCTCATCTCGTGCACCATTAAAAAGTTCAAAAGATTCGATAAAAAAATCACTTCTCCAAAAGTGATTTTTTTGTCTTCGGACATCTAAAAATTATAAAGTTAAATCACCTTTTTTAATAATCTTCGCTTTGCGAAAAAGCAAGTCAAATAAAAACACAAGTACAAACGGAAGAATCAATTGAAACACTCCAATAAAAATAGCAGTTTGCCACCACGGCATTCCGATTTCACTCATCGTGGCCACTGAATCGATCTGACCGACCAAACCACAAGTTCCCATTCCGGCGCCCAAAGAACTAGCTTGATATTTGAGTAAAACTACAAACGGACCCAAAAGCGCAGAAGTGATGATAGTTGGCAACCAAATTAACGGTTTTTTAATGATGTTTTTAAATTGGATCATGCTCGTTCCGACTCCGACACTAAGAGATTTCAAGAATCCGTTATCTCGGTAGGATTGAACCGCAAAACCGACCATTTGTGTGCTACACCCAACTAAGGCCGCTGCTCCAGAAACATTTCCAATGCCGAAGATGATCGCGACAGCAGCACTGCTGATCATCGGCATCGTCAAGCACATTCCCATAATCACAGCGATAAGTGAACCTGCAAGCATCATCAAAGGTAAATTATCAAGAGTACTCAATTTTTCAAATAAGGTTCTAATTAAAATTGTGACATAAGAAACGGGCTGATTTATTACGTATGTAATAATGGCTGCAATTAAGGCAGTCGCTAAAGGAATTAAAATGATATCAATCGGGGTTTTCTTTTTAAATATCAAATTAACTAAAAGCAAAGTCAAAATGACAACAAAAAAGATGGTTAGAGGATCACCGATTTTTAAGCCAAAAGAATATGTCCAAACCAATTCATCTCTTATTGTTAAATGAGTAATATCTCTAGATAAAAATGCAGCAATGAAGCCACTGAGTGCGGAAGAAATCAACTTGAGCCCGTCAAGTTTTAAAGCGTACGTTATTCCAAGACCGATTCCAAAACCCGTGGCCAATTTTAAAACAGTAGAAAGACCGGTCAAAATCTCGAAAATTGTTTCAACCCATTCAATTCCAGAATTTTTAAATAAAAGTGCGATGGTAGAAATAATTGTTCCCGCGATAAGTGTTGCAAAAAGTCCCATCGACATTCCGCTAGAAGTAGCAGTTAAAAAATCTCTAAAAGGGTGGGCTTTTCGAGAAGGCAAAGATGCTGAGGGGTTATTGTTTTTCATATTAAGATATTAGATAAAAACTACTCTTTTAGCAATGAAAAATTGTGAAATAATTTATAAAATTAAATGACAAAAATATTGATTTTATTTGTAATGTTAAATAATTAGTTGAAAAAATATCATAATCATTTAGAATTTAATTGCTATAAAGCGGAGGTATATTATGTCTTCAATCAAAGAAAAATTAAACAGTGTTGTCTTTTTATGGATTGGTTTTGGACTGGTTTTATTAACAATGATTTTCATCGCTGCCCCTGCGATTGAAGATGGGTTCGAAGGAGTTGTCAATAGCGCGGCTATTTTTTGGAAAAGGGTTCCTTCTTGGGAACACGGAAATTGGCCGATGTTTGTCGGTTATATGTCCATTTTAGTTGGAGGAATATTGATGGGCGTCATGGCGCTTTCTTTTGTCCAACCTTCAGCCTTAGTTGAGAAAGTAATTTTGCTCAGTGCTGGTGTTCTTCTTTTATTAGGCATCATTTTAGTTTTTTGTTTTAAACAAACATTCTTTGCAGTTAACGGATGGGAATCAGTGCGAGACGTTTATTGGGGCCCTTATGTCGCTGCTTCGATTGCGTGTCTAGCTTTAGTTTGTGATGGAGTTGCCCTAGCGTTAGACTGGTAACAACTTCTAAAAATTAAAAAAGTCACTTTCGCAAAAAGTGACTTTTTATTTATCGTGAACAATAATTACATTTTTGAATCGTCGAAACTGGCGAGAACTTTAGCGACTGGGTCAAGAACCTTTTTCACATTTCCATCTTCAAATGGATTGCGAAGTTTATTTTTTTGGAGCAAACCAACAAAAGGTTCTTTACCACCGAATTTGCAGAGTTTAACGTATTTCTTCCAAGCTTTTTCTTTATTTTTTCTCATTTCAACGAAAAATTGCATCGCGACGACTTGTGCAAGAGTGTAATCGATGTAATAAAATGGACTACCGAAAACATGACTTTGTCGCATCCAAGTTCCACCTTTTTCAAAAGTCGGACTATCGACATAACGTTTATGAGGTGTATATCGCTTTTCAATCTCACTAAATTTCGCACATCTTTCTACATGCGTAGCGTTTGGATTTTCGTAAACCCAGTGTTGGAATTCATCAATTGTAATTCCATAAGGTAAAAATTGGACCGCTCCTTCTAGATGTGAAAACAAATATTTATCAGCGTCTTTTCCAAAAAAGCCGTCCATGTATGGCCAGGCAAAAAATTCCATTGACATTGAATGAATTTCACAAGCTTCATAAGTTGGGCTGCGATATTCAGGAATTTTAATGTCTTTAGAAAGATAACCTTGGAAAGCATGCCCCACTTCATGAGTTAAAACATTGACATCTCCTTCGGTTCCATTGAAGTTGGAAAAGATAAATGGAGCTTTATAGCGAGGCATATAAGTCATATAACCACCTGGCGCTTTACCTTTTCTTGCTTCGAGGTCGAGCAAATGATTGTCGAGCATGAAATGGAAAAACTCCCCGGTTTCTTTTGACATATCATCATACATTTTCGTTGCCGTAGCAATTAAATCTTTACTTTCCCCGACGGGTTTTGGATTACCACTTAAAAAGGAAAGGTTAAAGTCGTAAGTTGCCATGTCTGACATTTTCATTCCTAGACGTTTGGCTTGTCTTTTGTAAAGTTTTTGCGAAAGTGGAACCGCGGTTTCTGCGATTTGCTTTCGATAGTTTTCCACCATCTTCGCATCATAATCCAATCTTCCTAAACGAAGATAACCTAACTCGACAAAGTTTTTAAAGCCGAGTTTTTTAGCCATTTGATCCCGTAAATGAACTAATTCATCGTAAATACGAGCGATTTCATTTTCGTTTTCGCCAAACCATTTATCAATTGCGACAGTCGCATCATGTCGAGTTTTTCGATCTTTATCGATTGCGTATTTGCCAATTTGCGATAAATTGAGCACTTCTCCTTTAAAATCAATTTGTGCAGATCCAAGAATCTTACTGTATTCACTATCCAATTTATTTTCTTGGATGAGCTCAGGAACAATTTTTTCATCAAAGGATTTCAAGCTGCTTTCAATCATTTCAAAATAATATTTCCCAAGTTTTTCTTCGAGTTCTTTTCGAAATGGTGAAGCCACGAGAACTTTGCTCCATTGATTAAAATAATTAGCAATCAACGGTGATATTTCATCGGTTTTGTTCTGTGCCTTTTGATAGATTTTGTTTTCGGTGTCTAGCGAATAACGAATCGAAATAATCGTCATGTCAGTTGAAAGATCATCGGCGTAACGCGACAATTTCCGAATTGTTGCTAAAGCATCTTTTGGAGTTTTGCTATTTTGCAAATTTAAAATAGCCTCTCCTAATTTTTTTTCTACTCTTTTTAAAGATGGCACTCTTAAAGGGTATTCTTCAAATTTCATAATTTACCTCTTTTCTTTAATTTATATCATTTAATGATAAGCGATTCTTCAGTCATTTCAACCGGTTTTTTATCACCGAGTAAATCGATGATAGTCGGTGCAATATTAGCTAATTTACCCCCATTTTGTAGAAGCTTAATGTTTTTATCACTAATACAAAACGGAACTTTATTTACTGTGTGTGCTGTAAAAGGAAGATTGTGGTCATCGAGAATTTCTTCTGCATTCCCATGATCTGCAGTGACGATTAAAGTTCCACCATTTTTCTCAACCCAGTTGATCAAAGAACCAACGCATTCATCCACCACTTCAACAGCTTTAACCACTGATTTTTGAATAGCTGTGTGCCCGACCATATCACAATTGGCGAAGTTGACGATAACGACGTCCAAATACTTTTTGTTGAGTTCTTCAATCAACGCGTCGCGGACTTTATAAGCAGACATTTCAGGTTGCAAATCATAAGTTGCAACTTTTGGTGAATTGATGAGAATTCGATTACTATTTGCTAATAGAGGTCTTTCATCTCCGTCAAAATTCATCGTCCCGTCAAAAAAGAAAGTGACGTGTGCGTATTTTTCTGTTTCAGCAATTCTCAGCTGAGAATAACCATGATCAGCGAGCCAAACTCCTAAAATGTTATCCATTTTGGGTAAAGCAAAAGCGATCTCGCCCTTAACTGAATCAGCATATTTCATCGTGCAGACAAAGAAAATATTTTTAAGAATATGTTGAGGGACAAAAGATTTGTAAGCTAAATTCCCATCACTTTTTTTTGGAGGGAATTCGTAAAAATGTGGATTAGTGATAATCGTCGAAATTTGAATTGCTCGATCTGGACGGAAATTCATAAAAATGATTCCATCATCGTCTTTAATTCGTCCATCGACTTTTGCATTATATGCAGGAACCAAAAATTCATCACTTGGATCTTTCCCAGTCGTCGGCAAATAAACATATTGATCCTTAAAATATTGACGATAATCGTCGAAGGATAATCCTTCATGGTCAACCATTACTTTATAAGCAACATTAACTCGGTCGAAATTTTTATCTCGGTCCATCCCATAATAACGTCCTCCGATATCTGCGATGTGACCGAATTTTAATTCATTCATATAATTTTGAAGTTCATCAATGTAATTGACACCTTCTTGTGGTCCTACATCTCGTCCATCCATAAAGCAATGGACAAAAACATCATCAAGGCCGTTATCTTTTGCCATTTTAATCAATGCTTTAACATGTGAAATATGCGAGTGAACTCCTCCATCACTAATCAATGCAAGAATATGTAATTTAGATTTATTTTTCTTCACATGAGCAAAGGCATCTAAATATTTTTTATTCTCAAAAAAACTTCCATCTTTAATCGCTTTATTGATCAAAGTTAAAGACTGATAAACAATGCGACCCGCACCGATATTTAAATGTCCAACTTCAGAATTGCCCATCTGTCCTTCTGGAAGACCGACCGCTTCGCCCGAAGCATCGATCGTCGTATAAGCGTAATTAGCAAAAAAATAGTCTAGATTAGGTTTCTTAGCTTCTATGACTGCGTTTCCATTTGTTTCTTTTCTCAGTCCATAACCATCCATGATACAGAGGATGATTGGTTTGTTGTTTTTCATAAATTTTCCTCAATTGATTTTATATATTATAAAAAAATAAGCGTTTTTTCAATAACAACGCTCACGACATCAAATCCTTTTTTTCACTTTTATTCAAAAGAAAAATGTAAGCATAAGGTTTGAATTTTATCCAATAGTTATAACCGATGACATCAGCGTTATAAACAGCGACAAGGTATCTGAATTGTTCGTCTAGCGAAGCAATTGATGATGCCGATAATTTATATTCTTCGTTTTTTTGAAAAGACGCACTCTTGTTAGCAATACCGATCAAATCTTGTTTAACGTATGACAATGTTTCACGTGATTTCTTTGCTTCTAGAGAATAGAAAGCTTCAAAAATCTTGATATCTATATCCTGTAACAATGCAAAGTATCTCGGGTCAACGTTGAGCCCATTTTTTTCCATGATTTCAATTAAGTTAAAAAGAGCTTCACGTTTTTGCGTTAAAATGATAATAATCGCTTTGCGATGCTGGTTTATTTTTCGTTTAAAAGTAGTCACAAATCCTAGATTTACAATAAAACCAAGCACATAAATAAAGATAATTGAACCGAGAATAATAATTAGAATTTCATACCATTGCAACATCTTGTTTACCGTTAATGAATATTTTATCACAATTTGCCCTTTTTAGATAAAAAAGTGTGAAATTGACTAATATATTGTTGATATGCTAACATATCATAGAGGTAAAAAATATGGCGAAACCAATAGTTGCTATCATGTACGATTTTGACAAAACTTTATCGACTACAGATATGCAAAATTACACTTTTATTCCCAATCTTGGCTTGACTCCTGCTCAGTTTTGGAATGCGACGAGCGAATTCACAAACAAAAGTGGAGTCGAACGAATTTTATCATATATGTATATGATGATTGTCGAAGCAAAGGAAAAGGGAATCAAATTAACACGAGAGTATTTAAATTCATGCGGGAAGAACATTAAGTTCTTTCCTGGCGTTACCACCTGGTTTAAACGGATAAATTTATACGGAGAACGCAAAGGGATTAAGGTTGAACATTATCTCGTTTCAAGTGGGACAAAAGAAATTATCGATGGATGTGCGATCATCAATGAATTCGCTGCGGCATACGGATGTGAATACCATTACAATTCAGAAGGCGAACCCGTCTGGCCAAAATATGCGATCAACTATACTCAAAAAACACAATTCTTTTTTAGAATTGCTAAAGGTGTATTTGATATAAATGATGATAACGCCGTGAACGAAAAAATGACTAAACTCCG
>JBAYST010000015.1:0-20942 GCA_041676005.1 Bacilli bacterium
ATAAATACTTAAAAATATTTAGATTTTTCCTTGACACTCATACGTGCAGGGGAGTATATTTTAACCGTTGACTGCGCATTGACGTGCGAGGTTGCCGATACGCCCACAGGCGTTGTCATGAAGGGCATTCGGGGAATTCGCACTGAGCAAAACGTCACAGCCTGATAAAAATGTAGGAGGAAAAGTCATGGCAAAAACAACCAAAATCCGGGTTCGTCTTAAAGCTTATGATCACGCTAATCTCGACTTGAGTGCAGAGAAGATCATCAAAGCGGCGAAAAACTCTGGGGCCACCGTTGTCGGTCCTATTCCGCTCCCGACGGAAAAACAAGTGTTCACAATTTTAAGAGCTGTTCACAAATACAAAGATGCACGCGAACAATTTGAAATTAGAACTCACAAACGTATTATCGATATCACAAATCCAAAAAAAGAGACGATTGATGCACTTCGTAACATGGATCTCCCTGCTGGAGTAGACATCGATATCAAGTTATAAGGAGGTAAGACAATGAAAGCAATATTAGGAAGAAAGATGGGGATGACCCAGGTCTTCGCCGAGGATGGCACGATGTACGCTGTCACTGTTGTCGAAGTCTTACCAAATGTCGTCACTCAAATCAAAACCTTAGAAAAAGATGGCTACGAAGCCATTCAAGTTGGCTACGAAGACAAAAAAGAATCTCGTGCTAACAAATGCGAATTAGGAATCGCAAAGAAAACTAATACCCCATGCAAATATCACTATGTTGAACTCAAAGGTGATGAACTGATGAACTTCAAAGTCGGAGATATCCTTCCAATCGATTTATTCAAAACCGGAGACGTCATCGATGCCGTTGGAACGAGCAAAGGTCACGGATACACCGGTGTAATTAAAAGATGGAACGCGAAAATCGGGCCTAAAGCACACGGTTCTGGTTACCACAGACAACACGGTTCGTTTGCGAACAATGGACGCTGTAATAACCGCGTCATTCCAGGTAAAAAAATGTCCGGACATATGGGAGATGAATCTGCAACTGTCTTGAATTTGAAAATCGTTGCGGTCAATCCAGAAAAGAATTACATCTTAGTCAAAGGCGGACTTCCTGGACCGAAGAAATCATTAGTCGTCTTGCGTTCTGCAATTAAAGCGCAATTAGGAAAACCAGTGATTATCAAACCGATTATCGATCGGACAGTAGTTGAAGAAGAATTGAAAATTAAAGAAACTGTGACACCAGGCGTTGAGGCTCCAGTCGCAGAGACAAATTAATTTGGACGGAAAGGAGAAAAAAATGGCAGAAAAGAAAACAATCAGCGCCAAGGTTTATAACCAAGCCGGTGAAGAAGTTTCCAAAATCAGTTTAAATCCTGATATCTGGGGAATTGAACCTCATAAACAAGTCATGTTCGACGCCGTCCAGGTTTACCGAAGCAATTTACGCCAAGCAACCGCAAAGACGAAAGTTCGTCATGAAGTTAGAGGCGGAGGCAGAAAACCTTGGAGACAAAAAGGAACCGGACGAGCTCGTGTAGGTTCTAATCGCTCTCCGATTTGGGTAGGTGGCGGAACGGTCTTTGGACCAGATGGCAACCAAAACTACAAGCTATCACAAAACAAACTCGCTCATCGTTTAGCGCTTAAATCAGCACTGTCGACCAAGGCTAAAGATGGTCTTGTTGTCGTAGACAAACTAGATTTAAAAGAAATCAAGACGAAAGAATTTCACACAATTCTTAAAAATCTCAAAGCTGAAAACAAAGCACTTGTCGTCGTCAATGAATTAGATATCAACTTGCTCGCTAGCGCGAATAACCTCAATTGGGTAAAAATCGTGCTTCCAAACAATGTTTGTGTCTATGATTTGCTAAATGTCGACACTGTGATCATTGAAAAAGAAGCAGTTGAAAAAATAGAGGAGGCATTAGCGTAATATGGCCGCAGCAAAGAAAACCGAAACTGCTGTCGCTTCAGAAGTTGCGATTGAAAAAGTCGAGACTCCAAAAAAGAAAGCGACTGCTAAAAAAGCGGTAAAAACCGCTAGTAAAAAAGTTGAGAAGCGCTTCGCTCAACCAACTTTCCGGGATTATGACGTCATCATGAAACCACTCATCACTGAAAAAGCGATGGATTTGATGCAAAGACTAAATAAAGTCACGGTAAAAGTTAAAGCAGATTCCAATAAAGCCGAAGTAAAAATGGCTTTTGAAAGAATATTCCAAGTCAAAGTCGTCGATGTTCGAATTTCCAATGTGAATGCGAAGATCACGACCCGCGGATCACGTTATAAAGGTAAGATCAGCGGTTTTAAAAAGGCAATTGTCACAATCGCAGAAGGCGAAGCGATTGACCTTTTCAAAGAATAGTCTATGAGACTATCAAATTATAGGAGAAAAAGAAATGTCAATTAGAACTTACAAGCCAACGACGCCGAGTCGTCGTGGCATGACTAACACGACGTTTGAGGAAATCACCAAGAAGACTCCTGAGAAAAGCTTATTAGTTAAGAAGAGTAAGACGGGAGGAAGAAATAACCGCGGCGTTATTACAACTCGTCACATTGGTGGAGGACACAAACAAAAATACCGAATCATTGACTTTAAAAGAAACAAAGACAATGTTCCGGCAATTGTCAAAGCGATTGAGTACGATCCAAATCGCAATGCCAATATCGCTCTTCTAGCTTATTTAGATGGCGAAAAACGTTACATTATTCACCCACAGAAACTACAAGTTGGAGATCGAATTATCTCGGGTGAAAGTTGCGATATCAAAGTCGGTAACGCAATGCAACTTAAAAATATTCCTGAAGGAACACTCGTTCACAACATCGAATTGTTACCGGGAAAAGGCGGTCAGATGTGCCGCTCCGCAGGAACAAGCGCTCAAGTGCTCGGTATTGAAGACAAATATGTCATCCTACGCTTAGCAAGCAATGAGGTGCGCAAAGTAGTCGGAACCTGTCGTGCGACAATTGGCTCGGTCGGAAATGAAGATTATGCGCTCATCAACAAAGGGAAAGCGGGTAAGAGCAGATGGGCCGGAATTCGTCCAACTGTTCGTGGCTCAGTGATGAACCCAGTCGATCACCCACACGGTGGTGGTGAAGGTAAGAGTCCAATCGGGCGAGACGCGCCGCGTACTCCATGGGGAAAACGCGCGTTGGGTGTGAAGACAAGAAAGAAAAAGAAAGCATCGAGTCAATTCATAATTAGACATCGCAATGCTAAGAAATAAACGCAGAGGAGGAAAATGATATGTCTAGAAGTTTAAAAAAAGGCGCATTCGTCGATGCGCACTTACTAAAAAAAGTTGAAGCTCTCGAAGCATCGAGTAAAAAAGAAATCATCAAGACTTGGTCTAGAAGAAGCACGATTTACCCAACGTTTGTCGGTTATACCTTTGCAGTTTATAACGGAAAACAACACATCACCGTTTATGTGACTGAAGATATGGTCGGACATAAATTAGGCGAATTTGCCCCGACGAGAACTTACGCCGGTCATCATGGAAATAACGCTGCAGATAAAGCAGCGAAGAAGAGATAGGAGGAACGTCTAATGGCTACAGCAAAAAAAGTTAAATCAGTCGAAGAACCGACTGAAGTCATCAAAGAAGAAACTCCTAAAAAGGTGCGAAAAGAAAAGAAAGAAAGCGAAAAACCTGCAAAACCTCCAGTAACGGAAGCAAAAGCAATCGCTAAAAACATTCGCGTCACACCGCGCAAAGCTCGATTAGTAGTTGATGTCATCCGCGGGAAAGATGTTAAAGAAGCACTTGGAATTCTCGCCAATGTCAATAAAGCAGCTACGACTCCGGTGATCAAAGTGATCAAATCGGCAGCAGCTAATGCGACGAACAACTTCGGAATGGATGAAGAAAAATTATACATCGATACGATTTACGTCAACGATGGAATGAGAATTAAAAGATATCTTCCACGCGCTAAAGGCTCAGCGAGTGGATTAGTAAAAAGAGCATGTAACATCACTGTCATAGTGAAGATGAGATAAGGAGGAATAAATCATGGGTCAAAAAATTAATCCGATCGGCATGAGAATCGGCGTGTACCGAAATTGGAATTCACGTTGGTTTGCAGATGACAAAGATTATCATGTGTTCCTTCACGAAGATATTAAAATTCGCAAATATCTCACCAAGGAACTCAAAGATGCGATGTTATCACATATCGAAATCGAAAGACAAAAAACTGATAAGGCGACTAATATCGTCGTGCTTGCCTTCGTCGCTCGTCCAGGTGTGGCTATCGGTCAAGACGGTGCTAATATCAACAAGATCAAAGGCGAATTAAAAAAGATGATCAAAAATGGAAATATTCGCGTCGACATTGTCGAAGTTAAAAATCCAGATCTCGATGCGAATTTAGTCGCGCAATCGATCGCCAAACAATTAGAAGAACGCGCGAGCTTCAGAATCGTTCAAAAAAGAGCGATTCAAAGAGTTCGAAAAGCAGGTGCAAAAGGATGCCGCACATTATTGTCTGGACGCCTTGGTGGCGCAGAAATCGCGCGTCATGAAGGATATAAAGATGGAAGCATTCCTCTTCATACCTTACGAAACGACATTGATTTTGCAGTAGCAGAAGCATTCACGACTTATGGTCTAATCGGAGTCAAGGTTTGGATCTGTCGCGGTGAAATTCATTCACAAATCAATGAGAAAAGAAATGCAAAGGGAGGAGATTAAATCATGCTTCAACCAAAAAGAGTAAAGTATCGCCGTCCACATAGAATTTACTATGAAGGAAAATCAAAAGGCGGAACGACAGTTCAGTATGGCGAATTCGGTCTTCAAGCGGCCGAAGGGGCATGGATTACAGCTAATCAAATCGAATCAGCTCGTATTGTCCTCTCCCGTTACACGCATCGAACTGGAAAAGTGTGGATTAAAATCTTCCCACATTTAGCAAAAACAAAAAAACCAGCCGAAGTCCGAATGGGTTCTGGAAAAGGAAATCCAGAATTATGGGTCGCGGTTGTCAAAGAAGGTCGAGTGATGTTTGAAATCGGTGGTGTCCCTGAAGAAATGGCACGTGAAGCTTTACGGCTCGCCGCTTATAAACTCCCGATCCATTGCAGAATAATTAAAAAGGAGAGTGAATGATCATGAAAGTCAGTGAAATTCGTGAAATGACTAAGAGTGAATTAGACCTCAAAGTCTATCAACTTAAAGAACAACTCTTCGAACTTCGTCGAAAGAAAGCAGTGGGTGCTCTCGAACACGGTGAAGAAGTGACTAGAGTTCGCAAAGACATCGCGCGTTGCTTGATGGTCCTGCGCGAAAGAGAATTAGGCATTAATGCCAAATAAGGAGAACAAAAAATATGTCAACAATTGAAAGAAACAAACGCAACACTACGCAAGGTGTCGTCTTCTCTAACAAAAACGACAAAACAATCGTTGTCCTTGTCGAAACCCACAAAAAACATACGAAATATGGAAAACGGGTTAAATACCGAAAAAAATATTATGTTCACGATGAAAAAAATGAAGCGAAAGTTGGCGATACCGTCACTATTATGGGGACGAGACCGCTTTCTAAAATGAAACGTTTCCGTTTAGTGAGCATTGATAAAAAAGCGGTACTAACCGTCAAAGAAGCTGAAGCGGAACTCAAAGAAGAAATCTTAACAGCAAAAGTAGAAGAAGAAGTTCCTGCTGTTGAAGCCGAGGAGGAAAAATAAACTATGATTCACAATGAAACAAATCTCGTAGTCGCAGATAACTCCGGAGCTCGTGTCGTTCGCGCTTTCAAACTCTATGGCGGAAGCAGACGCAAATTCAGCAGTGTTGGTGATATCATTCTCGGATCTGTTAAAGAAGTAATTCCTAACGGAAAAGTTAAAAAAGGTGAAATCGTTCGCTGCGTGATTGTCCGAACGAAATATCCAATTCAAAGAAAAGATGGCTCGACCATCAGATTCGATGATAATGCTGTCGTCATCATCAATGAAGATAATGCGATCATCGGCACACGTGTCTTTGGGCCAGTGGCTCGCGAACTAAGAGACAAGGGTGAAACATTTATGAAAATTATTTCCCTTGCCCCTGAAGTTCTATAAGGAGGAAGCGATATGAATATCAAAAAAGGCGACAAAGTTATTGTCATCGCTGGAAATTACAAAGGAAAAGAAGGGATTGTTCAAGTCGTTCATCCTCGACTTAATAAAGTCGTCGTTGAAAATATCAACGTGAGGAAAAAACACCGTAAACCAACCCAGAAAAATCCTGAAGGTTCGATTGTCGAAATCTACGCCCCAATCGACGCCTCCAACGTGATGCTCATCGATCCAAAAACAAAGAAACCAACTCGTGTTGGTCATAAAGAAGTCAAAGGTAAAAAAGTGAGAATTGCTAAAAAAAGCGGTTCTGAATTATAGGGAAAAGGAGAGAAGTTATGGCAGAAACCAAAAAGCCAGCTGCAAAAAGCGTCGAAACTAAACCAGCGGCAACCAAAAAAGCACCCGCTAAAAAAGTTGCCGAAAAAGTTGTCGCGCCTGCACCTGAGATCAAAAAAGAAACTTCCGCTCCAAAAGCCGAAGTAAAAAAAGTTCCGACTAAAAAAGCTACTGAAAAAGTTGCCGCACCCACGCCTGAAGTCGAAAAAGAAACTCCAGCTCCAAAAGCTGAAGTGAAAAAAACTCCAACTAAAAAAGTTGAGAAAAAAGTCATTCAAGTGACGCGATTTAAAAAGAAATATGAAGAAGTAGTCAAAAAAGAGATGATGGTGAAATTCCAATATAAATCAATTATGGAAGTTCCGGCATTAGAAAAAATCATCGTCAACATCGGAGTCGGAGATGCGACTGTCGATGGAAAAAGACTCGAACAATCAGTCGCTGAATTAGCACTCATCACCGGACAACATCCTGTGATCACCAAAGCAAAAAAATCCATTGCCTCCTTCAAATTACGTGAAGGACAAGCAATCGGTTGTAAAGTCACGCTGCGCGGAAAGAGAATGGAAGAGTTCTATGACAAATTAATCTCCATCGCGCTTCCACGTGTCCGCGACTTCCGCGGTGTGAGCACTAACGCTTTCGATGGCCGTGGCAATTACACACTCGGAATCAAAGAACAACTCATCTTCCCGGAAATCGATTATGACAAAGTCACAAAGATCAGGGGAATGGATATCGTCATCGTCACGACAGCAAAAACTGATAAGGAAGCATTCGAATTACTCTCATTACTCGGAATGCCCTTCCATCGTTAGAAAGGAGTCCAAATGGCTAAAACAAGTATTAAAATCAAAGCTCAAAGACCACAAAAATATAAAGTCAGAGAGTATACACGTTGTGCACGTTGCGGACGTCCGCGTTCTGTCTATTCAAAATTCCAGCTCTGCCGTATATGCTTACGAGAACTCGCATATAAAGGAGAGATTCCTGGAATGAAAAAATCATCTTGGTAAAAGGAGGAGCTTAAAGTATGATGTCAGATCCAATCGCGGATATGCTTACGAGAATCCGCAACGCAAATCAAAATCGCGCTGAAAGCGTTAAAATGCCTTCGAGCAAGATGAAAGTTGAAATCGCTAAAATCTTAAAAGAAGAAGGTTTTATTATCGGCTATCAAGTTTCAGGCGAAATCAAAAAAGAGTTAACTCTCAATCTCAAATATTCTGAAAGTGGCATCCGTGTCATTTCCGGTTTAAAGAAAATTTCTAAACCTGGTCTTCGCGTCACGGTCGGGGCGTTAAAAGTTCCAACTGTTTTAAGAGGATTAGGAATTGCGATTATTTCCACTTCGCAAGGTGTGATGACGGCTAAAAAAGCTAAAGCACTTGGCATCGGTGGTGAAGTTCTCGCTTATGTGTGGTAAGGAGGAGATGATTTATGTCAAGAATTGGAAATAAATTAATTGAAATCCCTTCCGGAGTAAGCGTCGCTATTGAAGGTAATGTCGCTAAAGTAAGTGGTCCAAAAGGAACACTTGAAGTGATTATAAACCGCGGAATCACCGTTCACATCGAAGAAAATATCATCAAATTGACCCGTGAAAGCGAAGTCAAGCAAATCAAACAAAATCACGGAACGACCCGATCTAATCTTAACAATGCGATCATCGGAGTTCATGAAGGATTTAAAAAAGTTTTGCAAATGAAAGGTATCGGTTTTAAAGCTAGTCTTAAAGGAGAAAACATTGTCCTTTTCGCTGGTTTTTCACACACAGTTGAAATCGCACCGAATCTAGGAGCAAAAATTGAAGTCAATCTCGTCAATAACCAAACTGAAATCACCGTCTCAGGAATTGATAAACAAGCGGTTGGGCAAACCGCGGCGAGAATTCGTGAAGTCCGTCCACCTGAACCATATCTTGGTAAAGGAATTCGTTATAAGGGCGAACGCGTAGTACTTAAGGAAGGCAAGCGCGCTACAAGCGCGGGCGCTAAATAAGGAGGACAAAAGAAGTTATGATTAAACATGAAGTAAAAAACGTCAGCCGCAAAAGAAGACACATCCGTGTCCGAAATAAAATCAGCGGTACGGCGGATTGTCCACGTCTTAATGTCTTCCGCTCTAATCAACATATCGAAGCACAATTGATCGATGATGTTAAAGGAGTCACCCTTGCCCATGCGACCTCTATCGAACTCAAACTCGAAAAAGGGAACAATATTGAAGCCGCTGCTAAAGTCGGCCAATTAATCGGTGAAAAAGCAAAAGTGAAAAAAATTAAAAAATGCGTCTTTGACCGCTCCGGCTACATTTATCACGGACGAGTCAAAGCACTCGCAGAAGCCGCTCGTAAAGCCGGCTTAGAATTCTAGGAAAAGGAGAAGAAATCATGGAAGAAAAACAATTAAAAGTTTCTGAAGATGTCGCTAGCGAAGAAGTCGCTGCTCCTTTAGTCAAAGAACAAGCCGCCCCTCAAACTCAAGCTCCTGCTCCACGTCGTCCACGAAATGATCGACCAGGTGGAAATCGTCGCCCAGGTGGTCCACGTCGTGATTCACGTTATGGAGAAAGAGAAGCAAAAGAGTTTGAAGAAAGAGTCGTCTCAATTAACCGAGTCAGTAAAACGGTTAAAGGTGGACGTCGTCTCAAATTCACAGCATTAGTCGTCGTCGGAGATGGTAAAGGCAAATACGGTTTTGGAACCGGAAAAGCAGGCGAAGTTCCAGATGCGATTAAAAAAGCTCTTGAAGTAGCAAAGAAAAACACACATCTAATCAAAATTGCGAAAGGCGATACGATCACTCACGAAGTGCTCGGAAAGTTTGGAGCGTGTAAAGTTTTCTTAAGACCTGCTCCAGAAGGAACTGGAATCATCGCTGGTGGACCAGTCCGTGCGATTCTCGAACTTGCAGGAATTAAAAATGTCTGTTCGAAAGTCTACGGCAGTCGTGCTCCAATCAACATTATTCGAGCGACCAATAAAGGTCTCGATAGTTTACACACCTATAGTGAAGTGAAAGCTTTACGTGGGAAATAAACTTAAGAAAGAAAAGTATAGGAGGTGTAAATATGAAATTGCATGAAATGAGCGCAAATGAAGGTTCAAGAAACAAAAATTTTCGCGTCGGAAGAGGAATCGGTTCTGGTAACGGTAAAACTTCAGGAAGAGGACATAAAGGACAAAATTCCCGTAGTGGGGGTGGTGTCCGTCTCGGTTTTGAAGGTGGTCAACTTCCGCTTTATCGCCGAATTCCAAAATTTGGATTCAGAAATATCAACCGTCTTGAATTTGCGATCGTCAATGTCTCGTCTCTCAATCGCTTTGATGACGGGACCGAAGTCACACCCGCTTTATTAATCGAAAGTGGTTTGGTGAATAAAGAATATGATGGAATTAAAATTTTAGGAAACGGCGAAATCACCAAGAAATTGACTGTGAAAGCAAATAGATTTTCTAAAGGAGCCATTGAAGCGATAGAAAAAGCCGGTGGTAAAATCGAGGTAATTTAATCATGAAGAAAATCATCTCGATATTAAAAAATAAAGAGATCGTCAATCGTATTTTCTTCACGATTATGATTTTGCTAGTTTTCAGAATCGGTGCGCAAATCACCGTTCCTGGAGTGACGGTTCAAGATGGGCTCAGCGAATATTTAACGCAAAATAACGCGCTTTCGCTCATGAATTTACTTGGTGGAGGAACTTTGCAAACATTCTCAATTTTTGCACTCGGTGTTTCTCCATATATCACGGCACAAATCATCATTCAATTATTGTCAACTGATGTCTTACCCGCTCTTACGGAATTAAAACGTCAAGGGCAACACGGTCGCCGGAAAACTGAATTAGCCACGCGTTATTTAATGCTTTTACTCGGTGCGGTGCAAGCCTATGGAATTATTAAAACGATGCAGAGTTCAGCATATTCTGAACTCATCACGTTTAATCTAGCGGGTGAATATGAATGGCTCAGTTACATATATGTCGTCCTCATCATGTTAGCCGGATCGATGCTCGTGATGTGGTTAGGAGATCAAATCTCCGTCAAAGGAATTGGTAACGGTATTTCGATGATTATCTTTGCTGGTATTGTCGTCTCTTTACCAAAACAAATTCTCACCGCTTTTGAGAAATGGGTTGGTGGTTCGATGGGAAAAGGAACTGAATTGACTGGAATTTTCCAATTCTTGCTCTATATTCTCGTCTTCTTACTCATCATCACTTTTGTCGTTTTCATTGAGTTAGCAAAACGAAAAATACCCGTTCAACACAGTGGAAAAAGTGGGGGACAAACCCAATCGATGTCCAAAGCGAGTTTTCTTCCGATCAAGATTAACTCGGCTGGAGTTATTCCAGTGATCTTTGCGTCTTCGATTTTGATGGCACCTAGTGTCATCGCCGCCTTTATTGATTCATCTCAAACAGAGGCTAACTGGCTGAAAATATTCTCAACGACAGAATTATTCGAAATGCCAGGCATAAATGAAACGACTTGGAAAATGCCTTGGGGATTATTGATTTATATCGCCCTTATTATCTTCTTCACTTTCTTTTATGCAAATATTACGATCAACCCACAGCAACTTGCTGAGAACTTCCAAAAAAATGGAAGTTACATCCCGGGAATTCGACCTGGAAATGAAACCGAACGCTATGTCCGCAAAGTTCTTAATCGCGTCACTTTAATCGGTGCACTTGCCCTTACGGCAATTGCAGCACTTCCAGCTATTCTCACCCTTTCTAATATCTTTGGAGATGGTTATACATCTTTAGCTTTAGGAGGAACGGGACTCATCATCGTTGTCGGTGTTGCACTTGAACTGAGTAATCAAATCGATGGTTTACTCGCGGGTAAATCATTTGATGAAGTCGTCGCTAGCGGAGGTAATTTCTAATGCTTAAAAACATTATTTTAATGGGGCCACCAGGCGCCGGAAAAGGAACTCAAGCTAAACTTCTCATCGAAGAATTTCACATTCCTCATATTTCTACTGGGGATATGTTTAGAGAAGCGATCAAAGAAGAAACAGACTTAGGTAAACTCGCTCAAGGTTATATCAATCGCGGGGATTTAGTCCCCGATGATGTGACAATTGGAATCGTCAAAGAAAGATTGATGAAAAAAGATTGTCAAAAAGGATTTCTTCTCGATGGATTTCCGCGGACTCTTCCTCAAGCAGAAGCTTTAGAAAGAATTGGAAACGAAATCGATCGTCAAATCGACGTTGTCATCAACCTCGAATGTGACGAAGAAGAGTTGATTCGTAGAATCAGCGGTCGTCGGGTTTGCAAAGTATGTGGAACTCCGTATCACATCGACACCATGAAACCAAAAGTTGAAGGTATCTGTGATAAATGCGGTGGGCCACTCATCCAGCGCAAAGACGATAACCCTGAAGCTCTTAAAATCAGACTCACTCACTACATTAAGGAAACCAAACCACTCCTTGAATTTTATCAAAAGCGAAAATTATTGAAAAACTTCAATGGAATGATTGGGACTACTAAACTATTCGATGAATTATCTAGACTCATCAAGGAGAAATAACCGTCTATGATCATCGTCAAAACGGAACGAGAAATCGCCCTAATGCGGAAAGCAGGTGCGATTGTCGCAAGTGTGTTTAAAACATTGAAACCACTTTTAGTTCCTGGAATTTCGACGAAAGAATTAGAGGAAATTGCCGAAAAAACGATTCGCGATCAGGGAGCTTACCCAACCTTTAAAGGTTATGGAGGTTTCCCTGGAGCGATCTGCATTTCAATCAATGACACGTTAATCCATGGAATTCCTTCTGAAAAAATTATCTTAAAAGAAGGAGATATCGTTTCACTCGATGTCGGGGCGACTTATCAAGGTTACTGTGGAGATGCTTGTCGAACGTATCCAGTTGGAGTGATCACTAAAGAAGCGGCCAAACTAATTCAAGTGACCGAAGAGAGCTTCTGGCATGGAATTAGTTTCGTCCGTGAAGGCGCATTCTTAGGAACGATTAGCCACGCGATTCAAGAATATAATGAAAAGCACGGTTACTCACTCCCACGCGATTACACTGGACATGGAATCGGTTCTCAATTACATGAAGATCCGCCGATTCCCAATTATGGAAAAGCAGAAACCGGACCACGGCTTATAAGCGGAATGTGCTTAGCAATTGAGCCGATGGTCGCGATGGGAAAAAATCAAACGCGCGTTCTTCCAGATGGATGGACAGTGAAAATGAAAGACGGCAAATTAAGCGCTCATTACGAAAACACCATTGTAGTCACACAAGATGGCTATGAAGTATTGACCACTTATGAAGGAGAAAAGATAAGAAATGGCTAAAACAGATGTCATCGAAGTACAGGCGGTCGTCAAAGAGACTCTTCCAAACGCAATGTTTCGTGTCGAGCTCGAGAACGGCGTCGTAATCTTGGCCACCGTTTCTGGTAAAATCCGTATGCATTACATACGCATCCTACCAGGTGATAGAGTTACGGTAGAAATCTCGCCTTATGATTTAACACGGGGCCGCATAACGTTTAGATTCAAGTAGAATCAAACAAAAGTTTAAAAGAAAAGAGGAATCATTATGAAAGTAAGAACCTCAGTCAAACCGATCTGCCCAAAATGCAAGGTGATCAAACGTCACGGGAAAGTGATGGTCATTTGTGAAAACCCAAAGCATAAGCAGAGACAAGGTTAATAGGAGGAAATAGGAAATGGCACGTATTGTCGGTGTTGATATTCCAAATGACAAACCAATCGTCATTGCGCTGACCTATATTTATGGGATCGGCCGTTCGACGAGTGCAAAGATTTGTCGAGATGCAAATGTCGCAGGAGAAATCCGCGTCAAAAATTTATCTGATGCGCAATTCAATGCGATCAGAACAGAACTAGCTAAATACAAAGTGGAAGGTGATTTACGTCGTGAATCCGCTTTGAACATCAAAAGACTTCAAGAAATCGGTTGTTATCGCGGAATTCGTCACCGCCGGGGACTTCCTGTAAGAGGGCAAAGGACTAAAACCAATGCCCGAACTCGTAAAGGCCCACGTAAAACCATCGCTAACAAGAAGCAAGCCTCACAAGGCTAATTTATTGAAAGGAGAATAAATTTTTATGGCAGAAAATAAAAGCAAAACAAAAGCTAGAAAAAAGAAAATAAAACGCAGTTTTACTAAGGGCGTTGCTCACGTCCATTCGACCTTCAATAATACGATCATTACCATTTCTGACGAACAAGGTAATGTCATCTCTTGGAGTTCCGCGGGAGCTCTTGGATTCAAAGGTGCGAAAAAATCGACGCCTTTTGCTGCTCAACAAGCTTCCGAAGCTTGCGCAAAAGTCGCTTACGATCAAGGAATTCGCCAAGTTGACGTAATTGTCAAAGGCCCAGGTCCAGGACGTGAAGGAGCGATTCGCTCTCTAGCGGTCGTCGGACTACAAGTTTTATCCATCACGGATAGCACTCCAATTCCACATAATGGATGCCGTCCACCCAAAAGACCTCGTGGTTAGTAAAGGAGAATTAGATAATGATTAAATTACCTGATCCATTTGAAAAATTTGATATTAAGGCAGCCGATTTTGATGGGACTGAAAATTACGGACGTTTCATCATCGAGCCTTTAGAAAGAGGTTTTGGACTAACAGTCGGAAACGCTCTTCGCCGTGTCCTTCTTTCTTCTTTACCGGGGGCTAGTGTCTATGCGGTAGAAGTCGAAGGGGCACGTCATGAATTCTCTGCCCTACCAGGCGTTGAAGAAGACGTGACAATGATTATCTTAAATTTAAAAGATTTGGTTCTTAAGATTGATGATGTCGGAAATGAAAATAAACGTCTTGAAATCGATGTTAAAGGCCCAGCGGTTGTCACTGGAAAAGATATCAAAGTCACGACCGGAGTCTCGGTTGTCAATCCAGACTTAGTCATCGCTCACGTCGTTGAAGGCGGACGTCTTCACATGGTCCTCCACACCCGAAATGGTCGTGGTTATGTCACCAGTGAAACGAACAAGATTTTACATCCGAGACTCGAAGTAGGAGTTATTGCAACCGATAGCAACTATTCACCTGTCACCAGTGCGAGTTATAAAGTTGAACCCGCTCGTGTTGGACACGATTCACAATTTGATAAATTAATTTTAGAAGTTCAGACCAATGGTTCAACGACTCCACAAAGTGCAGTCGCTTTAGCAGCAAAAATCTTAGTCGATCATTTCGGTAAATATCTTGATTTAGAAGCAAGAACTCGTGATATCAACATTGAAAAAGAAGTTGTCATAAGAGAAGAAAATAAATACGAGAATATTTTAATCGAAGAATTAGATCTTTCAGTGCGAAGTTATAACTGTTTAAAACGCTTTGGAATTCAAACCGTTTTGGAATTGACCGAAAGCACTGAAGACCAAATGATCAAGGTCAAAAACCTTGGTAAAAAATCACTCAAAGAAATTAAAGAAAAACTTGCTGCAATTGGTTTATCTTTTCGAAGTTTTGAGTAAGGAGGAGAGAAAATGCCAGCACAAGGAAGAAAAAATGTCCACGGTAAAGCCGGAGTACGTTTTAAAGCAGCTTACACGAAAAGTAAACGCGAAAACATGCTTCGCAACGTCGTATCAGAACTCATCGTTCACGAACACGTTACCGTCACTAGTGGCGTCGTCAAAGAATTAGTTTCGCTTGCCGACTCTTTGATTACTTTTACCAAAAAAGAAGATCAAGCTTCAGGAAAGCGTTTAGCCGCTAGAACAGTCCGTAAAATTTATGTTGATAGTGATAAAAAAGTCACCGCTCTTGATAAATTGTTTAATGAATTAGGACCAAGATTTGTCGGTCGCAATGGTGGTTATGTCACCGTTCACAAACTTGAAAATCGCCGAGGAGATAATGCAGCTAAAGTCTTAGTTGCGTGGGTGAAATAAGTTAGATTCAACAAAAAATTAGCCTCTTTTAATTAAGAGGCTTTTTTCATTTATATTAGACTTTCGCACGGTTTTTATTTTCATTTGCAATGTTAATTTATTTTATAAATAAAGGATGAAAAGATAAAAATTCTAAACTCATTGCCGAAATAGTCATCCTTCTTTATAATGTATGTGTTATTATTACAAAGTAATAAAATTTGGAGGTATTATGGCACATCTACAAGAGCATGCACAAAAACAAATCAAAGGAATTGTCGATCAATTTAAAAACGAAGAAACTCCTCTTATGATGATTCTTGAAGCGATTCAAAATGAATATGGTTATATTCCCCTTGAAGTTCAAGAATACGTTTCTGAATTACTCAACATTCCAGTTGCAGATATTTATGGAGTTGTTACTTTCTACTCCTTATTTTCTTTGACTCCAAAAGGAAAATACATAATTGGAGTTTGTTTAGGAACAGCCTGCTACGTTAAAGGCGCTCAACAAATAATGGATAAATTCAGTGAGATTTTAAAAATTAAACCAGGTGAAACGACTGCCGATGGACTTTTCACTTTGGATGCGCTCCGGTGTATTGGAGCTTGTGGAATCGCGCCTGCAATTACGATTAATGGGAAAGTCTATCCGAAGGTTGCGGTCACCAAAATACAAGCGATTGTCAACGAATATCTAGCCAAAGAAAAGGAGAACGCTTAAATGAACAAAATAATTAAAACTGAAGCTGAATTAAAAAATAAAATTCAAGCGTGTGAAGAACGTCTTGATAAAAAATTTAGTGGCGAAGATGGAAAACGTCATCTAGTCGTCTGTGGAGGCACTGGATGTTTGTCAAGTGATTCTGCCCTGATCATTTCAACTTTAGAAGATTTGATTAAGCAATATGGACTTGAAGATAAAGTAACGGTGAATACGGTTGGATGTTTTGGATTTTGCTCGCAAGGGCCATTTGTCAAAGTTTATCCTGAAGACCGTCTTTATCGAATGGTGAAAGTCAAAGATTGCGAACGTGTGATCAAAGAAGATATCATCGATGGAAAAGTCATTACTGATTTACTTTTTATCGAACCGAGTACTAAAGAAAAAATTGAAAAACAAGATGATATTAATTTTTATAAAAAACAATTGCGAATCGCTTTATACGGTTGTTCGGAAATTAACCCAGAAAACATTGAAGAAGCACTTGGTTTTGATGCGTTTAAAGGTTTTATTAAAGCTTTGAGTATGACCCAACAACAAGTGATTGATGAAGTCTTAACTTCTGGACTTCGAGGTCGTGGAGGCGCTGGTTTCCCAACCGGGCGCAAATGGCAATTTGCTCTTGATCAACACTCTGAAGAAAAATATGTAATTTGTAATGGAGATGAAGGAGATCCAGGAGCATTCATGGATCGTTCAATTTTAGAAGGTAATCCGGTCTCCGTCATTGAAGGCATGATGATTGCCGGTTATGCAATTGGTGCCCAAAACGGATATTTCTATGTTCGGGCCGAATATCCAGTCGCTGTTAAAAGACTACAAAAAGCAATTCATGATTTAGAAGAAATTGGTTTATTAGGAGATAATATTCTTGGAAGTGGATTTTCGTTTAGATGTCATATAAGACTCGGCGCTGGCGCTTTTGTCTGTGGAGAAGAAACCGCTTTATTAAATTCGATCGAAGGAAAACGCGGAATGCCGCGTCCTCGTCCTCCGTTTCCAGCAATTAAAGGATTGTGGGGTAAACCGACAATTATCAATAACGTCGAAACCCTTGCAGATATTCCATATATTTTTAGAGTCGGTGGAGCTGAATTCAGCAAAATCGGAACTGAAAAAAGTAAAGGGACAAAAGTATTTGCTCTTGGCGGAAAAATAAATAATGTCGGTTTGGTCGAAATTCCAATGGGAATCACTCTCCGTGAACTCATTTACGATATCGGAGGTGGAATTCCAGGCGGAAAGAAATTTAAGGCAATCCAAACCGGGGGTCCATCCGGAGGATGCTTAACTGAAAAAGATCTCGATGTTCCAATTGATTACGATTCATTGGTCGCTCGTGGATCAATGATGGGTTCTGGTGGTGCGATTGTGATGGACGAAGACAATTGTATGGTCGATGTCGCTAAATTTTACATGGATTTCATTTGTGATGAATCATGTGGGAAATGCACACCGTGTCGTGTTGGGACTAAAAGAATGCTCGAAATTTTGACTAAAATTTGTGATGGAAAAGGAACTTTAAAAGATCTCGATGATTTAAAAGAACTCGCCATTGTGACCAAAGAAGGTTCACTTTGTGCATTAGGACAAACCGCCGCTAATCCAATCATTTCGACAATGAATGCTTTTAAAGAAGAATATGAAGCACATGTTATCGATCGGAAATGTCCAGCTCATGTCTGTAAATCGATGATGCAATACGTCATCATTCCAGAAAAATGTAAAAAATGTGGAATTTGTGCGAGAAATTGTCCAGTCGATGCGATCAGTGGTGAAATCGGCAAGACCGTTTTTCTCATCGATCAAGAAAAATGTATTAAATGCGGTGTCTGTTTTACTGTTTGTCCGTTTAAATCAATTGAAAAGAAATAGAGGTGGCGAATTATGGGATTAATTAATATTAAAATTGAAGGAAAACCTTATCAAGTCGAAGAAGGTTTGACTATTTTAGAAGCAGCGAGAAAATGTGGCTATAACATTCCATCTTTATGTGCTTACAAAGATGGCCTATGCTCCGTAGCTAGTTGTCGTGTTTGTTTGGTTGAAGTAGTTGGTGCTAGAGGATTAGTCGCCTCTTGTGCTTATCCGGTAAACGAAGGAATTGAAATCATCATTTCTTCACAAAAAGCGACCGAAGCGCGACGCGCTAGTGTCGAACTCATTTTGAGTAATCACCAAAAGAATTGTTTACAATGTGACAAAAATGGAAATTGTGAACTTCTGGAAGTTTCTAAAATTGTCGGAGCTAGAGATGGAAAATTTATTGGTTCAATGACTCCGGCGACCGTTGATCATCTCACACCGAGTATTACTCGTAATACTGCAAAATGTATCCTCTGCGGACGATGTATTGAAGTGTGTAAGGATGCGCAAGGAATTGGAATTCTCGGTTTTGAAAAACGTGGTTTTAAAACCATCGTTGCACCAGCCGAAAATCGTTCTTTTTCTCAATCGCCATGTATCCAATGCGGACAATGTGTATTAGTTTGCCCGACTGGAGCGTTGATGGAAAAAAGCGAAATCGCTAATGTCGACCGAGCGATGAAAGAAGGAAAAAAAGTCATCGTTCAAACCGCCCCATCCGTTCGAGCGGCGATCGCTGAAGAGTTCGGAGAAAAAGTCGGAACTCCAGGAACTGGAAAAATGGTTGCTGCTTTGCATAGACTTGGATTTTACCGCGTTTTTGACGTCAATTTCGGCGCGGATTTGACGATCATGGAAGAAGCACAAGAACTTTTACATCGAATAAAAAATAATGGAGTTTTACCGCAAATTACTTCTTGTTCACCTGGTTGGATCAATTACATGGAATATTTTTATCCTGAGATTGCAGACCACGTTTCATCATGTAAATCCCCACATCAAATGCAAGGTGCTATTACTAAGAGTTATTATGCTCAAAAACACGGACTCGATCCAAAAGATATTTATTTAGTGAGTGTCATGCCTTGTACAGCCAAAAAATATGAGAAGGAAAGAGACGGCCAAAACGCTGTTGAAAATTTACCTGATGTCGACGCGGTCATCACGACACGTGAATTGGCCCGGATGATCAAACGAGCAGGAATTAACTGGCAAAGACTTCCCGAAGAAGATTTCGACCAAGATTTGCTCGGTGAATATTCTGGTGCTGGTGTTTTATTCGGTGTGACTGGTGGCGTTATGGAAGCGGCTTTAAGAACCGCCTACAAAGCTCTTACAGGCAAAGAACATGAATTGATCAAGTTCGATGCGATTCGTGGTTTAGACGGCGTCAGAGAAGCTGATATCAACATCGATGGTAAAGTGATCAAAGTCGCTGTCGCTAACGGAATGAGAAATGCTCGTGTTCTTCTTGAACAAATCAAAAATGGTAAATCTCCATATACGTTTATTGAAATCATGGGCTGCCCAGGTGGATGTATCAATGGTGGAGGACAACCATATATCAAACCGCTGTTCCTTCCTAATGAAGATGATGATATTTTGGAAACCTATCAAAGAAAAAGAGCTTCTGTGCTTTACCGCGAAGATGAAAAACAACTAGTGCGGCAATCTCACAATAACCCGGATATCATTCGTTTATATAAGGATTTCCTTGGCGAACCCGGTGGTGAAAAAAGTGAAGAATTACTCCACACCTATTACAACCGTTCTCGTGAACGTTATCCGAACAAGAAATAAGACAAAAATCTTTTAAAAAGAGGCGTGTGCCTCTTTTTTTAATGCTTTTAAGTAATTATTTGATATACTTTTCTATAGGAATAGAAAATGGAAATTAAATTTTATAATTCATTGACAAAGAAAATCGAACGATTTGTTCCGCTCCGCCCAAACAAAGTTTCGATGTATGTTTGTGGCCCGACTGTTTACAATTACCCGCATATTGGAAATATGCGTCCTGTAGTCGTTTTCGATACGCTCAGACGTTTTTTTGAATACGTTGGATATGAGGTCACTTATGTTTCTAACTTCACCGATGTCGATGATAAAATCATTCAAAAAGCGATGGACGAACATAAAAGTGAAAAAGAAATCACTGAATTTTTTATTGCGCAATTTGAAGAAAGTGTTCATCGTTTAGGATCAAGAGATCCGAATCTCACCCCTAAGGTCACCGAATATATTCCGCAAATCGTTGCCTATGTCGAAAATCTAGTGAAAAAAGACGCCGCATATGTAAAAAACGGAAACGTTTATTTTAGAGTTAATAAAATTGCAGATTACGGACAGTTAAGTGGTATTTCCGTCGACGATTTGTTAAGTGGAGCAAGAGTTGAATTAAACGATGAAAAAGAATCTCCACTCGATTTCGCTTTATGGAAAAAAGCCAAAGATGGACTCAGTTGGGATTCTCCATGGGGAAAAGGTCGTCCGGGTTGGCATACTGAATGTTGTGTCATGGTCGATACGATTTTCCCACCAGATGGTAAAATTGACATTCACGGTGGTGGATATGATTTAAAATTCCCTCATCACGAAAATGAAATCGCACAATCAGAAGCCCAGCATCACAATAAAATTGCAAATTTCTGGCTTCATAATAATTTTATTAACATCAATGATGAAAAAATGTCTAAATCCATCGGTAATGTGATTTATGCAAAAGATTTAATTGAAGAAATCGGAGGCAATGTCGTGAGAATGGTCATCTTATCGACTCATTATCGTGCACCGGTCAATTTTACAAAGGAGACGATTGAATCTGCCCAAAAAGAAATTCAAAAATTAGAAAATGTCTATCGTCAGATTACCCTTGTCTTACAAATGAACAATGTAGAAATACCTCTTTCAGAGAAAGCTCAAAATATGGAAAAGTTTTTAACTGCTTTAGGAGATGACCTCAATATTTCTAATGCATTGATGGAACTTTTTGAAATCGTCAAAAAAGCAAATCAAATTTTAAGAGAAAAAGAATTAGAAATTGAGAAATTAAA
>JBAYST010000016.1:0-18991 GCA_041676005.1 Bacilli bacterium
CACGTATTTTACCATAGTAAACAAATATTAAAAAAGAAATTTAGTCATCCGTATTTTGAAAATTGTCAAATGATGAGTAGTATTCAAATCAAATTACTCTCTTATTTATATAAAAATTCTTGTTTGTTATAATGAAAAACGGAATTTTAAAAAAATAAGAGAGAGGGACGAAGATGAAAAAGAAATATGCAGTTTCTGTCTTGAGTGTGTTCGCGCTCACACTCGGTTTAATGACCTTGATGAGCAATGTCAATTTTAATAAGTTAAAAACATTTGGTAACGCATATGATGAAATCAACTGCGATTATTATTTTGATCCTAATAATGGCTATACTTCGATTTACGAAATAGTGGAAAATCTCAATTACGGAGACACGACTTCTTCATATAAAACCTGGGGCACTGTGACAAGGGTTTTTGGTGGTTCTTCTTCTTCGAATCCCTATCCTAATTTCTATATTCAGAGCACGGATAAATATCATAATGTCGCTGGAGTTTTGATTTATAACTGCCCCGTTAGCGTTTCAATTGGAAACGTGATCACAATCAGTGGAACCCCGATTCTTTACAATAATCTTCCTGAATTCTTAAATCCTTCTAGTGGTGATATCACAATTGATTTTCTGACGAACAAATCTCCAGTTCAACCTTTTGAAACTCCGTCTTCATTTTGGCAAAATGGAACCGACTTTAATTCAAGCGAATTTTTAAATGCGGCCTCGATGGGAACTAGGCTCGTGACGATTAAAAATGTCAATTTATATTTCGTCGGTTATGGAAATAATAATTATGCATTATTCGATAATGATGCGACGATGGTCCCTTTTTATTATCCACTTCTCACCAATACTAATGAAATTCACGACCGGATTTATGCTTGTCAATATGAGTTGACTCATAAGTCATATAATGTGACCGGAGTCTTGCAGAGTTTTATCAATGCCTCTCAAACGAGTGCTTCTTTACAACTTCTGATTCGCGACGTCAACGATATCGTCGAATCAACTAGCGGAGGTGAAGGAGGAGAATTAGATGATTATTCTTTGACCATTGATAGCTCTAATTTCTCCTCGAGCAATTCTTATAATACGGGTAATTATGGAGCGACCTCTGTTTCTTCTTATGCTTTTGAATATTATCGAACGGTTAAAAGTTATGACGGGTCTTTTATCACGCTTTTACCGTATCTTGAAACCTATGGCGAAGGGACTGAACCAGGAGCGATTTATAATACCTCACCAATCGTAGGGATAAATGAAATTAAAATCACTTATAAGACCGCTTCCAATAGTGGAATTGCACCTTCTCTTTTATATGGTCTAAATGGATTTGAAGAAACTTATGATTTACCTTTATCAAATTTTGATAAAACTGAAACTATTGCAGTGGGGTCCGCTAATTATTTCAAAATTCAAACTAGTCAAATCACTGTGTCGATTATCTCGATTGAAGTCAGTTATTCAAATAGTTCAAGTAGTGCGACTTCGTTTACGTATTCAAAATCAGGAAGCGGTGATTATCGTCTCAATCCAATGAGCTTTTCTGGTTCTCTTTACGAAGGAGTCTCCGTAGTCGTTCCGTGGAAAATCACGAGAACAGGAAACACCTACACCATCAATAAGACGAAGACTTTTAGATATTATAGCTTTAGCTATATTTATGCTAATCCAAGTCTTGTAAATCTAGCTTCTTATACCGATCCACTTGAAGTCGCAGCGTTTTATACAATTTTTAAAACCAAGCCTGCAAATTACGTTTCTTCAAGTGAATATTGGGATGCTTATGACATATTTGGCGATAATACCCGCTGCGTTTCTTGGTATGAGAGAACTGATGGCTATGCAACAGCAATCCCGTATAAAGCTTATGGATCAAAACCTTCTTATTATGAATTTGACATCGCGACCTCTTCTTCTTATTCTTCAAATAATCGAGGAGTTGGAAGAGTCGTCGCTTGGGAATATGGTTTCGATCCTTTAAAGGGGGCGACTGGTTATGATTCTTCTCCGGTTTCTATTTATACCGATGATCATTATTTCACTTTTCAAGAGTATATGAATGATGGGACATTTGGACAAAGGTTTAACGGAACGAATAAATATACGAGTTACATTTGGGGTGTCTCCACCACGTTGAGCTCATCGTAATTTTATTTTCAAAATAAAAAAATAGGGATATACTGAATATGGAGGTGCTAATATGAAAAAAAATAGCAAACTTTTCTTAATCTCATCTGTTGTTTTCTCTTTGCTGATGTTCACCGCTTGTACTGGCGGGGTCTCTGTCGCAGAAGCAAATAAGAAGGTCACTGCAGCCTTTGAGAAAACTGCTACCACCCGGATTGACTCTTTTGCTTTTGACCTCGATGCGGGCCTAGACCTTTCGCTCAAATCACTCGAAGAGGGTGTTGAGGTTGACTCAATGGGCGTTAAAGGAGACATTAGTCTCGGCTTAAAAGTCAATGATCTTTGGACCGCTGATCTTCAAGCATCATTAGTCGTTGACGCTGATCTGAGCGCCAAAGAAAATGGCGAAGTCGTCTCTGAATTAGATGCAGCCGCATATGCTTATGTCAATGAAGGCTTCTTCTACGTAGATTTAAGTGAGGCTCAAAGTTTCATCGAAGAATTAATCGGTAAAGAAATCACGATGGCATTAAAAGGTAAAGGTGAAATGCCAGGTCCTCTAGCAGAACTTCTAGAGTACGACCCTGATGAAGTTTTCGAATTACCTTTTGACCAAGAACAATTGCTCAGTTATGTCAGTGAAATTAACGGAGTCACTGCTTCGATTAAAAACGGAGAAATAATTGTCACTTATAAAGTTACGGTAGAAGATATCGCAAATATCTATATCAAAACTTTGCTTGATTCTGAAATGCCTGATTCTGAAATGCCTGATTCTGAAGATGTTTCTTCTATAAAAGCGGAGTTCTTAGAGATGCTTAATCAAGTTTTGAGAATCACCACCGCTGAAATCACGATTGGAGTCGGTAGAGATGGATTCATCAGTAAATTATATTTAGATTTAGATGCTGGGATTACGATTCCAGTGGATGAAGATCCAGCCATGAAAATCGATTTCAAAGGACATGTCCACATCGACATCAAAAATATCAATAAAACAATTTCTATCGCCTTCCCGGCTGACCTTGATTCATATCCTGATTTCAATTTTGAAGGTTAAAAACGTTTTATTCCACATTACGGCCACGGTTTTCCGTGGCTTTTTTATAACTCGTAAATGAAATGTAGAGCAAGAAAAAAATATTACATTTAATTAAAGGTTGTAAATCTTTAAAGATATTATGTATTTTAAAGTGTTGTTCACTTAAAAAAATCCACATGGTATCACGTGGATTTTAAAGTGATTTTGTTCTATAGCATCAATCTTGATATTGAGTTTTTTTCTTATCTTGGAATACGAGCGAAAATCGGATTGCTAAAAGATAATTCGTAATTAGGTAAGGGAGTGGCGATTCCATATGCATCGCTTCCAACGCCTGAACCATAATTGACTCCTTGAAGTTCGATACGCTCAATATAAATTGGTTGCTCATCAAAGTCTTCTTCAGCATAGAAAGCTTCGGTTTCTTCAAAAACTTTTATTCCGTTTATGAATACACGATAGTCGTTGCCATAAATTTCGAACTTAACGTTAAAGAAAGGGAGATTAATCGTTTCGTAAGCTTCTCGTAAGGTTAGTTCTCCATCGACGATTAAGGTCTCATCTGGATCTTGAAAACGATATTCGTCTTTACTTGAATCATAAGCAAAATTAGTGAAGAACCGGCCAGTATAGGTATCGTCACGGCCCAATGTATTAACTCCAACAAGAGGATCAAAGTTGTCATTTCCAATATATGATTGAAGCCAAATATAATCATTATTATCGGGGAAAACTTCATGATTGGTAGTGCTAAGAGCAAGCCATGGCGCAGCGCAGAAGAAAGCATTTGGATCATAGAAAACCTTAGGATCAACCATCACTGTGGTGGTGACCTCCATCCAATAACTGGTTGTGTTGCCATGAGGAGTAGCAGTAAAATCCTTTTCTCCAGCTACTAAAGCGTAATTGCGAGAACTGATTCCGTTAAAGCGATACCAAGAATTGTTTCTCTCATCGGTAGTTCCAGTAGAATAATTATTATTTGTCGGAGTTGGATTTGTTTTAAACCTCACTAAGTCATGTCCAATTTCATAACTTTTTGCGTAAGAACGAGCTCCAGTATAATGGTTTACTTGAGGATCGATGATAAAATCGTCATCTACTTCGTGGTCACACGTATAACTAAAGGTAATCTCGTCAATCGTCACATCAGTGGTCGAAGGTGTAAGAATGAGCAAATAGCCATAAGAGCCAAAGCCATCTCCCAAATCCATCGCTACATCACTAGATAAGAGGTTTTCTGCAACAGGTGAAAAATTTTCGAACATAGTCCGAGTCGAGATTGCATAAAGCGGTCCGCCTGAAAAACTAACTTTTACAGATGATAAACCATTAATAACAGTTAGATTGAGCAAAACTCCAGGTGTTTTTTCATCGGTTGCTGAAAGAATGAGAAAATGGTCAGACGTCAAAGAAGAATTGGTCGAATAATATAACGTCATCACTTCATCTTTGATTTCGCCAATTTTTTCCGCGCCTTCACCAGGGCCATCACTAACTTTCAAAGTGTGAGTGTAAGAGGTAGGACCGGCGAAAAGATGAAAAAGGGAGACTAAACGGTTTGATAAAACAAGACCGATAAGGGTGATAAAAGTCAAGGTGAGAGCAGAAACATGTTTCAATGTTTTTCTTTTCATCTAAATTACTTCCTTTTCTATTTTTATGTTTGCTCAATTTCATACTAACAATTAAAAATGTTTAAATCAACACTGCTAAAGTGTGAGTTTTTCTTTTTTTAATATAACTAAGAAATAAAAAGAATAGGCAAGACCTAAGTATTTATATTTTGCAGCATTTATAAAAACAATTTTAAAGCAATGTCCCAATTGATTTTAAATGTACCAAAATCGCTGTTTATTTGAAGATGAGATTAACAATCTCAAAAATTACGTAAAACTCGAACTTTTTTAAAAAGTACTTTTTAATTTACTTTCCGTTATTGCGTTTGATGATGATCTCTTTAGACTTCATGATTCGAATGGTATTTGATAATTCATTATCGGAAAGTTTTTGTTCGACAATTTTAATATTCGCCATCAATTCTTCAATGACAATATGTTCGATCGCATTGACTCGACGTCTAGTTTTACTAATTTCTTCACTTAAAACATTCACGCTTCCTTCTAGTGAAGCTAGGGTAATGAGTTCTTCACTGATGTGAGACGCTAAAATCATCAAGTCATCAAAAACAACACTTGAGTTATTAAGACTATAAGTCGGTTTATATGTCAGAGAATGATTTTCTTTTTCAATAGAGGGGATCCGCACCCCCATCATTTCTTTTGTCGAAATTTTAAGTCCTAACGTCGAACTGGTCTCAAGGCTTTTAGAAAATAATTGTAAATCGTTTTCATACACACGAGCTTTTTGATACATCTTCAAAAGTCTGATCAGATCTTCTTGAACTCGTTCTTTTAAATTCCGATAATCGGTGACGAGTTCCATGAAAAGACGAATCATTTCATCTTGCTTATCCTTAAGCAATTTATGACCCCGCCTTGAAGTGGCTAGCTTCTGCTTGAGTCTCAGCAACTCCATCCGTGTATGATTGACGACTTCACTCATGGTTATCTTTTACCTTCAATGTAGTATTTTTCAACAAATTCCGGTTTGATTCGCTTGAGTTCACTTTTTGGAAACATCGAAAGTAGTTCCCAACTTAAATCAAGCGTATCAAAGATCGAACGATTCGTTTTAAAACCTTGCCCGATATAGAGTTTTTCAAATTGCTCTGCAAAACGGGCATATGTCTGATCGGTTTTCGATAGAGCACTATCGCCTAAGATGGTGGCTAGTTCTTTAGCTTCTTTACCACGCGAATAACTAGCGAAGAGTTGATTTAAAACATTAGCGTGATCTTCTCTAGTTTTGCCTTCACCGATTCCTTTATCTTTTAGTCTTGATAAAGAAGGCAAAACATCGACTGCAGGTTCAATCCCTTGCATCGTCAGTTTACGCGACATGATGATCTGACCTTCGGTAATATATCCGGTTAAATCTGGAATCGGATGAGTTTTATCATCTTCAGGCATCGTTAAAATCGGAAGTTGAGTAATCGAACCGACTTGACCTTTAATTCGGCCTGCTCTTTCATAAAGCGAGGCTAAATCGGTATACATATAACCAGGATATCCTCGTCGCCCAGGAACTTCTTTACGGGCAGCGCTAATTTCTCTTAATGCTTCGGCATAGTTAGTTAAATCAGTGAGAATGACTAAGACATGCATCCCTAGATCATAGGCGAGATATTCTGCAGCGGTAATCGCCATCCGAGGGGTAGCAATTCGTTCCACCGCTGGATCATTAGCAAGATTGATGAACATGACGGTTTTGGCTAGTGCACCGCTATCTTTAAATGATTCGGTGAAAAAGTTTGCTTCTTCAAAGGTGATTCCAACTGCGGCAAAGACGACTGCAAATTTTTCATCACTATTTAAGACACAAGCTTGTTTGACGATTTGTGCGGCTAGTTTGTTATGCGCTAGCCCACTAGCAGAGAAAATCGGAAGTTTTTGACCTCTTACCAAAGTATTTAAACCATCGATAGACGAGACTCCTGTTTGAATGAATTCGTTTGGATAATCTCGCGCGACTGGATTAAGTGGACTTCCGTTGATATCGAGTCTTTTACTTGCAATAATCGGTCCTTTATCGTCTAATGGTCTACCTAATCCATCAAAGACTCGACCTAAAAGATGTTCAGAAACATCTAAAGTAATACTCTTTCCTAAGAAGGTCGCTTTTGCGTCGTCGATTTTTAAACCTTGGGAGGATTCAAAAAGTTGGACTAAAACTTTATCATCATCGACTTCTAAAACACGTCCTAAACGTTCATTTGATTTATAAGGTTTAATCGAGACGAGTTCATCGTATTTAACATCACTTGTCTTTTCAACAAGCATCAGAGGTCCGACGACTTCTTTAATTGTTTTAAATGCTTTAGTGGCCATAGTTTACTCCTTTAAAAGAGCACCGAAATCAAGTTCAAGTTGTTCAACTGTCTTTTGATACTCTTTTTCAAATTTCGCTTCTTTGACGTATTTGAGTTTGGCAATTTTTTCATTGACACTTAAAAATTCAATCTTCTCAAAGCGAATGCCTTTTTTGACGATTTCTTGGGCGATGTCATACCAGCGTAAAATCACATCGAGCATCTTTGATTGTTTGCTTAAAGAAGTATAACTATCGACGTCATCAAAGGCGTCTTGTTGTAAATAGTCTTCTCTTAACATCTGCGCTGCGTGAAGTGTCACACGGTCTTTACTGCTCAATGCGTCGATCCCGACTAATTGGACGATCTCTAGTAAAGAAGCTTCTTCTTGCAACATCGCAGAAGTTTTTTTTGTATGTTCTTCCCAAGTGCTATCAATGTGATCGCTGATGTTCTTTCGAACGATATCACTATATAAAGAATATGATTTTAACCAATCAATTGCAGGGAAATGCCGGCGATTTGCAAGATTATTGCTCAAACTCCAAAATACTTTGACAATTCGCAGAGTCGCTTGTGAAACCGGTTCACTAGTGTCTCCTCCTGGAGGCGAGACCGCACCTATTGCAGTCACTGCGCCTTCAAGATGGCTTCCTAAAGTTTCGACGATTCCTGCTCGTTCATAAAACTCGGCTAGTCGAGAGGAAAGATAAGCAGGATAGCCTTCTTCACCAGGCATTTCTTCAAGGCGAGAGCTCATTTCTCTTAAAGCTTCAGCCCACCGTGAAGTCGAATCGGCCATTACCGCGACTTTATAACCCATATCTCGATAATATTCTGCGATGGTGATTCCGGTATAAATGCTCGCTTCACGAGCCGCAACCGGCATATTTGAGGTATTCGCGATCAAGACCGTCCGGTTCATCAAAGATGCTCCGGTACGCGGATCGACGAGTTCAGGGAATTCGTTTAAAACGTCGGTCATCTCATTTCCCCGTTCACCACAACCAATATAGATGATGATATCGGCGTCAACCCATTTTGCTAGTTGATGTTGAACGACGGTTTTACCACTGCCAAAAGGTCCAGGGATCGCGGCGATACCACCATTGGCGATTGGAAAGAGCGTATCGATGACTCGTTGTCCGGTGATCATCGGACGTTTAGGAGCGACTTTTTTAATGTAGGGACGTTTAAGACGGACCGGCCATTTTTGCACCATGGTCAGTTCGACCACTTCCCCATTTTTATTTTTTATAGTGGCGATGACTTCACTGATCGTCTTTTCGCCGCTACCGATTGTCAAAAGCGTTCCCTCTAGATTTGGAGGGACCATGATTTTATGATTGACAGAAATCGATTCTTGAACTGTCCCTAAAACCATTCCCGCACTCAATTTATCACCGACTTTAGCTAGAGGAACAAAATCCCATTTCTTCGATCGGTCGAGTTTAGGAACTTCAATTCCAACTGGAATTTGTGAACCAGCTTTATCATAGATTGCCGTTAAAGGACGTTGAATCCCATCATAAATGCTTTCGATCAGTCCAGGTCCTAATTCCACTGGAAGAGGTTCATAAGTGAAAAATACTGGCTCTCCAGGACCGATTCCGGCGGTTTCTTCATAGACTTGAATGCTCGCTAAATCGCCGCGTAATTCAATGACTTCACCGATGAGACGTTTATGACCGACACGGACCACGTCATAAACTTGGACTTCTTCCATATTCCGCGCGACGATTAAGGGACCGGCGACTTTTTTTATAAAACCATGTTTTTCCATATGTGACTCCTATTCTATTTTGACGCCAACTGCGTTTTCGATTTGGCGGTGCATTTCGTTTAATGATTCGAGTTTTTGATTTTCGTTAAAGGCTAAGGCCATAAAGATCGGAAACTCTGAAGTTTTAAATTGTTCTTTAAAGGGATTGATGATTTCTTTCAAAGAAATGTCATAGACAATTACTTTTGTCTTTAGCGCATTTTTATGAATATATGTTTCGATTATTTCTTTATTTGCACTGATTAAAGTTTCAAAACCGAGTTGTTTGAAGACTCCAATTGCCTGAAAAGGACTGATCAAAATAATCTTATTCATAATCATCCACCTGGTAAGCGACTTTCTTGAGATATTTGACGATTCGTTTAGAAATCATCATATAAACGATAAGTAAATCAACGACTTCATCAGAAAATAATAAATCGCTGATTTTATTTTCTAAATAGAGGTCGACATAGTGATCGGCGGATTTTGTATCTTTTAGCATGTTGTGAAATAGTTCTCCTATGGCGGGTTCAACCTTTTCTTTTAATGTCATCTCTAATTGATTTAAATCAAGAAGATAAAATCCTTGGTATTTTTCTTTTAAGACGTCATCTCCAAGGAGTTCACTAGCATAGTCTTCAAAAGAAAATTTAAATCTCGCCGCTCGAAGTAAAGTTCTCGTGTTGAGCGCATATTCTTTTGCTAAAAGATAAGGATTATTTTTAAAACGCTTTCTTAAATCATCGTAATAGACTTTTACGAGCAAAGCCTCACTAGCTCGTGGATCGTTTAAAGAAGCGTTTTCAACTTCTTGAAGAATAGATCGGTAGTTATCTTTTAAAGATCCTTCTTCAGCGAGTAAATCTTTAAGGGAAAGATGGAGATAATCATACTTTTTAAATTTCTCATCAAAACTGAGCTCGTGTAGTTTTAAATTCAAAAGGGTGAGGATTTCATCGGCAAAGGCCAAATCTAAATAGTGATAGCCGTCTTCATCAAAGAGTTCTAAAAGTTCGCCGAAGAAATGCTTCTCAACTTCTAAAAGAAGCGTTTCAAGATCTTTAGCTTCAACACTTCCACCGATTTGCAGGTGATTTAAAAAGTTGACCAGTTCATCGTTGCTTTTTACGTCAAGTTGAAAGAGCTGACTTTCGATCTTTCTCAGGTCAGCAATCTTCACTCCTAAACTCGCACTGACGAACGGTAAATCCATTATTTTCCTCCAAATAGACGTTGATAAATTTCAAAGGCATGAGTGTCTTTGTGTTTGCTCAATAAATCTTTGAAGTCGAAATATAGATCGAATTTTTCATCTTCGATAATGAAGCCTTCTTCAACTGCGTCATCGTAGACTTCAAGAGTAAAACTCACATCTTTAAACTTCTGATTGAGCAAATCCGCATTGCTTTTATCGCTCAAAGCCTGGTTATATTTTTCAAAATTCGCTTTTTTGACTAACAAGCGATGATGACCACTCAATTTTTCTTTTGCGATCAATCGATAGACAAAATCAAAAAGGGCGGGTCCTTTTAAAGTTTTGATTTTTGCTAACCCTTCTTGATAGATCTCTTCGATCATCAAAGACTTTAAAGCTTCTCCTTTAGAAGCGGATTCAAAATCAAGCGCTTGTTTTGTCGTACTTAAAGTCTCGCTTTTTTCTTTTTCAATTTTCTCAAGTGCTTTCGTTTTTATCTTAGAGAGTTCAAGGGCGAATTCGGCTTCTTTTTGTTTTAAGAGACTTTCGGTTTCTGCTTCATAAGACAAAACAAAATCACGTTCAACTTTTTCGATGTATTTTTCGACTTTGCTTTTACTCATATTCATTCTCCTAAATTTGGAAGAGCATCAAAATAGAAATGAGCAAACCTAAAATCGCATATGTTTCAATCATCACGACCATCGTCATTCCCCGGGCACTGAGACTTGGGTCTTTTCCCGTCATCTTGATCGCTGCGGCAGTCATATAGCCTTGATAGGCGCCTGAAACTAAACCAGAAATCCCAATCGAGATTCCGACCGCAAAATAAGACCATCCTTGTGCGACATCTAAAGCCACGACATTGCCGGTTAAAAAACCGACATTGGTAATGATCAAAATCGCGACCAAAAAGCCATAAATTCCTTGCGTTGCGGGCAAGGCCTGAAGAACGAAAATCTTCCCGAATAAAGATGGCTTTTCTCCGACGACTCCTGCGGAAGCTTTACCGGCTAAGGCTAGACCAATTGAAGACCCAGCTCCTGCTAAGCCGACGGCTAATGCAGCGCCAATCGCTGCTAATGCTACACCCATTTCCATATCCTTAAATCTCCTTTTCTATTTCATTGATGTATTGTAATTCATAGGCTAAAGGTTCAAAGGCAATTCCTCCACCTTCGTAGAATTTGCCAAAGAACTCTAAATATTGAAGTCGACCTCCGTGAACATAGGCTGAGAGTAAACTCAAAGCGAAGTTAAACACGTGACCGACGATGATGATCACAATTGAAAAGATAATCCCAACACCCCATAAGGCCCCACTGACCATTCCGGCTAGCAAGTTCATCGTCGAACCGATGACCGCACTGCTTAGCATCAATGCTAAAAGACGGCTATAACTCAGGACATCACTGATGTAACTCGTCACGCTATAAACACCACCAAAACTCTTTCCGAGATAACCAAGGACATTTTTAGCCTTTCGTCCAGAAAGAAAGATAATAAAGGCTGCTCCGAGGAGAATAAATCCAAGGCTCACATAACCGACAATTGCATTTGAAGGCCATAGGACACCGAGAAAGTCGACGATATAGATCATTCCAAAAAGCATGATCAAAATCCAGCTCACCGCTTCTGCTAAAGCTCCAAGAACATCTTTTTCTTTGATCATCTTCACGCTTTTAAAAACTAAGGCGGTGATCAAATGGAAAGCTCCGAGGACCAAAGAAGCGATCAAGACGATCATCGGGTTTTTAACCGCGGAAATAAAGATATTAGGTAATCCAGGAAAGATATCGATCAAGTCCATCCCAAATAAAGATCCGGTAACAAATCCAAAGATGATTGTCGAGATACTCGAATACATGAATACTTGGAGGAGTTGTTTAAAACTTCCCCGAGGTTTTTTAAATTTCAATAAGAGTAAAGTCCCGATTAGTAAAATTATTCCATAGCCAATATCGGCAAACATGATTCCAAAGAAGAGCCAATACCAAATCGACATCACCGAGTTAGGATCTGCTTCTTTATTGTTCGGAACCGAAAAACTATTGGTGATCGATTCAAAAGGAGTGACTAATTTAGAATTTTTTAAAGCGGTCGGTAAAACCTCTTCAGCATTATCGATGAGTTCTAATTCGACATTTGGTGAGACTTCTGCAAGTAAAGATTCAAGTTTTTCAATCTGATCTTCACGGACAAATCCCTCGAGAATGATAAAATTCTCCGTTTCTTTATGAGGGATGAATTCGCGGAGAAGTCGATTTGCTTCTTTATCATAATAAGTTTTGATCAAACGCAAATTTTTAACTTCTTGATCGATGAGACTGTTGAGTTCTTGACGCTTTGTCTTAGTTTCTTCGATCAGCTCTTTATTAGCACTAATCGCTTCATGATAAGGTAATTTAGAAGATGGTAATTTAATTTCTTCTCCTTGGGCCCCACCGATCACCGTATTGATATCGCTTGCGATTTCAGGATAGAAAGGAATTACCGCATAAAGCATTTTCTCATTTAAAGAAGATTCAAAATCTACTCCTAAGGTGTTTAGTGAACTCGTCAGAAATTCTAATTTCTCACTTTGAAATTTAAATGCTTTAAAAAAGACCACAGTTGCTTTTTCAAGTTGCTCTTCAGCAACGCTTAAAAAAGTAAAAGGCGCAAAACTCTTTTGGATATCTTCTAATTTTGAAATCTGGTTATCGCATTCGCCGATTTGATTTTCTAAAGCGATGATCTTGTCGACTAAAAGGAGTTCATCTTCTCGAAATGTATTGAATTCTTTTTCAGACACAGTTACAGCGTCAAATAAAGACTTTTTCTTTTGATGTTTGGTCAATATTTTAATCACTTTTTGAGTCTTTAATAAAACTTCGTGATTAAAAATGGTGCTATTTTTAGGATCGAATCCTTTGATCATAAAAAGTTCTTGTTTTTGAAGTGCGAGTAAAACATCGATCTTATCTTCATGAGTCAAAATGATATCGGCGCGTTTTACTGGGACAATCATAGTTTTTGTACCTCGTTAAAAACTCGTTCAACAATGTTTTCTTTTTCTTTTTTAAAAGCTTGTTTAAATTTTTGTTCGTTTAGTTCTAATTCGGCGTTTAAAGTATCATGCATTTTTTTGACTTCATGGTCGGTCGCACTGCGGGTTTTTTCATTGAGAACTCTGAGCTCTTTTTCTAACGCTAAAAGTTGAGCTTTTTGAGAGTTTTCTAACTCTTGAAGCTTTTGTTCTCGTTTGCTTTTTAACAAATCCTTTCGGTCGAGAAAGTTTTGTTCTAATTGAATAATTTTTTCAAATGCTGACATCTTATTACCGCCTTTGCTATGAGGAGCACATTTAGTACACCCACACTCATAAATATGATACTAAATATTATCAATTAATTGTACTTTAAATATAGTAAATACTTCAAGTATATATGCTTATCTTTTGTATTTTAGTGAATTTTCAAAATAAAATCAGTTTTATTATAAAAAACGGTTTTAATTTAATGCGATGATTTTGAAGTCTAGAAGGTAAAAAAATAATTGAATTTCCTTACGTATTTAAGGACCAAAAGTAGATGAAAAAAATAAGCGATTTAAAAAGCGATTTCTCAGTTTACTAATTCGAAATATTTAGTTTTAAAAGTGTAATTTTATTGTCTTTAAAAAATGATTATGCGTGAAATTACATTTTTCATATAACTAACTTAAGACCAGAAAATAACAATCTGATCATAGATATCAGACCAAGGGACACACGCCCTCATGTTCTTGGCAACTGTCGAGACATGAGTACCTGCTTCTTTGCCTGCAATAGCCACGTCCATCGCCTCTTCAATTTTACTCGTTGGAACTCCTGAAGCTTCATAAATCCAAAGCAGTAATTCCGGACATAAAAGTCTCGTATAAACTCTATCCTTTGCATCAGCGTTCCAACTAATAGAACCATCTGCAATACTCGGATATAGCCATGAATCAAAGAAATGCCATTTTTGGTTAGGTTCATGTTGTGATTTATCAACTAAAAGTCCTAGCTTCTTTGCGAGATCGATATAACCACCGCTTGTCTGTTGATAATTTTCAATAAATGCATTGGATAAGGGGTAGTGACTTTCTTTAGTTTCAAGAAAATCCGCAATTCCGCGCATGGTGACCATGGTGCCGATAAGTGGTGGTGTATTTTCTCTAGTTTCATCACTGTGTGAGGAAGACGATTCACTAGATGAAGTGCTTCCACTTGAAGATGTTTCTTCATTAGAAGAAGAACTTTCACTTGATGAAGAAGATTCACTAGAAATACCTTCACCGATTCCATAAAATCTGATGTTATCAATTCCCATGACTCGCGCAGTACTTGCGCCTAGGTTAACCGGAACTTTAAAAGTGAGGATGATTTCATGATAACCATAGGTCGGTATTTCGATATCTTGTGTTAGAGCTTTTCCACTAAACGATAATCCGCATCCAGTTGAAAGAGAGGTATCTGCAGCATCTTGTTTTAAATCAACTAAAATTTTGGTATACCCAGCAACTTGGATAGTGATATGACGATCTTGAGGATCACTTCCTAAGACTCTTATTCCAAGCGTATTGTCATCGATTTTGACCGCTAAGGTTTTCGTCACTTTGCCGTCTGCAACAATTTCTCCACCATAAAATGATTGGCCAAATGCAGTCGCACTCATATTGCCTGCAGTAAGGTCATCAAAATTACGAACTTTTTGTAATGTTGAAACCGCATTTAAGGGTGTTCTTAAAACATTTTGTTGGAGATTAATTAACCCATAACTCAATAAACCCGTCACCAAGAGAATCGTTGATAAATAGCTGATGATTTTTTTCTTTTTCATGATTGAAACCTCGTAGAATTTTTGTTCACCACACAAATTTTAATTTGTTATGGCTCTCATTCGTCTTGTCTATTCTAGCAAATTATTTCCTTTTTGGCATTTTTAAAAGTATTAAAATTATCAACGCTGGATGTTTTTAGAATTCTTCTTTTTCTTATTTTTATAGACGATATAAGTAACACTTCCTATCGCGGCAACTAGAAGAATTCCGCTCCCATAAAACCAATGTGAAGTTAGCACTTCTTTTTATTTGGTGATAAAATCCGCACTATCGCTTCTTTCAAATTCTAAAATCAGGCTGCCGTTAGGCTTTAGTAGACGTGAAAATTCATTGATCGCTTTCTCAGCGTCAGTGTAATTGATCACGCTGCCGACACAAATGACAATATCGACACTTTGATCTTCACACGGGATGTCGGTGATAGAAGCGACGATGTGATCTTTAAATTTTTTAATATTTTTTTCAACTAGATCTAAATGAATTAATTTACCTTTACAAGGATAATCCTCTCCACCCGATCCAGCATTTAAGACAATAGAATCACTTTTACAGTATTTTTTTAATACCTTAAGAACTCTTTTCCTAATTATCTTTTCAACTTCATGATGCCATGGATCTTCATCATCAATCGAATAATCGGAGTAGTTATTTTTTACTTCTTCGGCGATTTCTTCAATTTCTCCCATCAATCAACACCTCGTCCTAAATTCATAGGTATTTTTTCACATTCAAAAGAAGCAAAAGATTTTAAGTACTTGCTCGCGTATTTCATAATTTCTAGTTCGTCTAGTTCTTCTGGAAAAAGCAATCCTAGATCTCGATGATTGAGCATGTATTTAAATGCGGCATAAGCACCAGCACTCACCTGTGTAATAGTCGCCACCTCATCAGTCTCTTCATTTTTTAAATAGTTGCCATAATAACGTGTTTTAAACTTTTTCCCTTGCAGGATAATTCCAACGGATTCTCCACCACTGACGATTTCGTTTTTTTGAATCAAATGCATTTTTTTAGGATAATTCAAACTATTTTCTTCAACAGACCTTATCGCATAAGGACAAGGCGCATAGACAAAATGAACAGCGGGTTTATATCTTTTATATGTGAACAATCTTCTCAACATAAATATTTCTTCGTGTGTAGATAGATGGCCATCTACCTTACCTTGGGGTGAACAAGTCGATTCTTTATATTCAAAACCGGATTTAAACAACCCGATGTAGAGATCTTTAAAATCACAATCATAGACTTTGTTATATTTGAAATAGTCACGCTTATTGCCTAAGGCAATTTCAGGTGCACTGATCGTTTCATAATAATAAGCTTGGCAATTCCATGTGGAATATAAAGTTCCGGATTCGTAAGGAATATTGACGATATGATCATCGTAGTCCACTTCTTGAATATCTGTAATTCCTAATTTTTTAGCGGCTAAAGAAAATGATCCGCGGTCAATTAATTCTCTTAATTTATTTCGATTCTTTTTAACATATCGACCGTTATCTTTTTCAATGATTTCCCTGAGGCATAATTTAGCAAAACAAGATACCAAACCCGGATTCATCCCAAATAAAACGATCGATGTCGCTTTTGAACTCGAATACTTGTTTTTGAGTTTAAGATATTCTAAATAGTGTTGATGATCACTAATCCAACTCGGATCAGGATTCCAAGACGAATCCGCTGTACTCAAATAGTGAATTCCGTTTTGTAGACAATATTCCAAAATGTCCAAATTTTTAATGTCAGTCGCAAAATCTAGTAAATAATCACCCTTTTTTAATGTTTTAAGAAGTCGCAGATAATTATCTTTTGTAATCCGTTCATTGATAAAATGGCTTTCAAAACCTCCTAAAGAAACGAATAAATCCTTCCTTTTTTTGATCGGTTCGACACAAAAAAAGAGTTCGGGATTAAACAATCCATTTTCTTTTAGTTTTTGTAAGAAAGAATAACCAACAGCACCAAGGCCCCAAATATAGAATTTCATTTTATTGAGCCGCATTTATAGAGCTGCCGCGAAGATTATTGTGGCAATAATCACGACCACTCCTAATACGGACCAAAAAATAACGCGCTTATTTCTATCCTTTTTTTGCTCTGCCTCAAATTTTTGCTGACGGATTTTTTCTTGTTCTTTTCTTTTTAAATATTCTGCTTTTTCTTCTGTCGTCATGTCGCTCCATGCTTTTGTTGGGCGAACACTTCCGTGATAAGCTGCACCTGAACCCATAATGTTTCCTCCTTAATAATGTGTTTTGTTATATATAAGTAAAGGAATAAACGAGAAGAATGAGAGTAGTGCTGATAAAGTAAGGGCAAACAAAAACACTCCAATTCCAATCGTAATTCCTAAAATGAAAAATAATATTTTCATGACAATAAGCCACATAAAACCTTCTAAATCCCAGGTGAAAATCAAGCCGGGAAATCTAATAGACCAAGAAGCGACCTCCATAAAGACATCACTCACAAAAGATGAGGTAAAAATACAATAAATAGTCGCCATCAAAGAATAACCGACGAGTAGTGGAGCGGCAATCGTCCAACCAATTCCAACTTCGTTATTAATAACGCAGACAATGAGCGTGATGATCGAACCGACAACGCCTAAAACAATCGCCCAAATCAATGCTTTGGGATTATTTTTGTCTGTTATTTTCTGAAATGGTCCTGCGTAGGTTTTTTTAGTTGGCTTTAGAGGTCTAGATAATAGTTCATCTTTTTTTCTATTCAACTCTTCATGTTTTTCAAAACAATCAGAACAAACCGTGACGATTTCTTTTACTCCTGAAGATGTTTTTCTTTCGAACTGATGTGAAGTATCACCTGAATAAATTGGCCTAGCACAATCCCGGCATGTCGTGATTCGAACTTTGTTTGATTGAATCGTTTTTTCGTTTTCGACAATTTCAGTTTTTTCTTTTAGCAAAACTACTTGATCATCAAACAAATACTCAATCGTGCAATTTAAAATTTTCACCAATTCTTTTAAGGTTGAGAAATCAGGCTCGTTAGTATCGTTTTCCCATTTACTCACAGTTTGATAGGTTACATTGAGTTTATCTGCGAGTTCTTTTTGCGTGATCCCCGCTTCTGTTCTCAATTTTCTAATTTTCTCACCAAACGTCATCGCGATATCTCCTTTCCTCAATATAATTGTATTTTTCAGCGAATTTTTAAATAACCGATAAATAGAGTTGACTCGCCGAAAAAGCGAATTCACTTTTACCCTAAAGGGTATTTAGAGTATTTTATTATACACAATCATCAGTTTTTTATAAAAATTTCTATTTATAAAACACTTGAGAGTTATTTTACCATAATAAAGGACCACACAATGACGCTTTAATCTCTTTCACTATAAAGGTTTTATTTTTTTAACTATTTTAATTTTATTTTTTGTTCTAACGCCTAAAGTATAAGTCATTTTATTGAATTTTATTTTTTTACTAAAATAGCGACCGCTCGTTGTGCGAGGAAATAATTTCTTTTTATTTTCTCCTAAAACCCACTTTTTAATTTCGTTATCAAAGCCTTTTTGAAGATCGATCGCACAGTCATGTCCGCTGATGACAATTCCGATCAGATCTTTATCATGAGTGAGATTAAAATGAATTTGCGGATGGAGAGGTTTACCTTCGCTGGTAAAACTTATATCTTCTTTTTTTAATTCGATCCCAAACTGATTCAAACAGATTTTTTCTAAATAATACCAGGCCGATTTTGAAGCATGATATTGGTGAGTGGCTTTTTTTAAATCATATTTTTTATAAAAATCTGTCTGGAGTTCTTTTTCGTGAATGTTTTCATCCACCGGTAATAGATAGACATAACTTCGACGATCGAAGTTTGCAATGAATTGTAATTTCTTCATTTCTTCTTCGGTTTTTTTGCTGAGTTCATTTCCGTCTTTATAACCTAACGGGCTGATCGGATGTCCGATATAGACAAATTGGCGCTTCCAAAAGACTTTCCGATTAGGAACGATATACACAGGTAAAATATCCGTATTTGTAAATGATGAGATTTTAGCAGGTCCACTAAAAAAAGGATCGAGCTTTGCGTTACGGTTAATGTGACCTTC
>JBAYST010000017.1:0-17855 GCA_041676005.1 Bacilli bacterium
CTTTTTTATCGGTTTTTGCAGTGTTTTTTTCTAGAATTTACCTTTTCTATTTTGAAACTCGTTATGGTAAACGATAGAAAGGAAAGGTAAGAGAATAACTTCTAGTGATTTATTAATATTTAAAATACTTCTTAGAGAATAAGACTTTATTTTTTCCATAAGTTAGTTTTCAAATAATTATTTAACTGTCTTCTCGTGCATCGCAATAAGAAAATAGGCGGATTAGAGTGTGACCACTTTTCTAAAGAGCGCAAGGCGCAATCATTTCAAAAAACTTCTATGACTCTTTGAAATTTTGTTATGAGATCAATCATTTTTTAAACTTCATTTTTTAATTTGAAATTAAAGCACTTGATTACAACTTTAAAATTTTCAAAAAGATAATATTTATTTTGGAATTTTCAAAATTATTATTTTCAATAGCGATTTATAGTTTCTAAAAAAGAATAAAATAATTCAAAAAACCTTCCATTGATATGCATTTGTCTTACTTTTACAATATACGTCCATATACGTATGCGCGATAAAATTGATATTAATTCAAAAAAATAAAACGAATCTTAAAGTCTTATTTATTATTTCCCGGGTTTTAAATTTATTCACGCTGTTTAAAACAACTTTTGAGCTTTAAAAGTTTATTAAAAATTTCTGAACGATTTTCAAAATTAATCTTTTAATTTCCCTAATTTCTCTTGCGATATCTATTAAAAAACATAGATGATTATGATAAAGTAAAATGGTATTTAAAAAAGAGGTAAAACTTATGAGAATGGTTGATATTATTACTAAAAAAAGAGATGGACACGCTCTTAATGATGCTGAGATTCGCTTTTTCGTCAAAAGTTATACAGAAGGAACGATTCCTGATTATCAAGCTTCTGCCTTATTGATGGCAATCGTTTTTAAAGGAATGACAAAAAATGAAATCGTCGCTTTAACCGACGCCATGGAACATAGCGGCGATGTGGTCGATTTATCGAGCATAAAAGGTGTTAAGGTTGACAAGCATTCAACTGGTGGAGTCGGCGATAAAACTTCTTTGGTCCTTGGACCATTGGTCGCATCGTGTGGTGCTAAACTCGCAAAGATGTCGGGTAGAGGACTTGGACATACGGGGGGGACTTTGGACAAGATGGAAGCGATTCCAGAAATGTCGATTGCAATTTCCGGAGAAAGATTTTTAAAGCAAGTCCAAGAAATCGGAATGGCGATCGTCGGACAAACCGGAGATTTAGTTCCGGCCGATAAAAAACTCTACGCTTTACGAGATGTGACCGGGACGGTTGAATCAATTCCCTTAATCGCTTCTTCGATCATGTCAAAGAAACTCGCTTCTGGAAGTGAAACGATCTTACTTGATGTCAAATTCGGCAGTGGCGCTTTTATGAAAACAATCGAAGATGCGCGTGAATTAGCAGAGACGATGGTCTCAATTGGAGATGGATTGAATCGAGATACAAGAGCGATTTTAACCGATATGGAACAGCCATTAGGAATGGCGGTTGGTAATGCTTTAGAAGTCAAAGAAGCAATCGAGACCTTAAAAGGTCATGGACCACGAGATTTAGTCGAATTGTGCCTTAAAGCAGGGGCGATTATGCTCGAACAAGCTAAAATCGTAAAAACCGAAGAAGAAGGCCGTAAACTCCTTGAAGAAAAAATCGCTAACGGCGAAGCATTTGAAAAACTCTGTCAATTCGTCGAAGCACAAGGTGGAGACGTTTCATATATTCGACACCCAGAAAAATTTGAAATTTCAAAAATTGTCAAAGACGTTATCTCTTTAGATGATGGTTTTATTGCTAAAATCGACAGTTTAGAAATCGGTGAAAGTGCGATGAGATTAGGAGCAGGCCGAGCGACGATGCAAGACGTGATCGATATGTCTTCTGGAATCGTCTTAAATAAAAAAGTCGGCGATAAAGTGAAAAAAGGTGACATTTTATGTACGATTCACACGAACGTCAATAAGTTTGAAGATATTATCGACGATGTGAGAAAAGCATTTAAAATCAGCCCGACCAAAATTGAAGTTCCTCCAATTGTTCACGACTACATTCTGTAATTCTTGATTATAAAAAAACAGACTTTGTCTGTTTTTATTTTATCTTTTTTAAATTTTTAAGATCTGAAGTTCGCTTTATCTTTTTTAGCCGTTCGTAGTTCAATTTTAAGGCTCGATCATAATTGCCATTTTCACTCGGCTCATAAAATCTCAGATCTTTAATCAATTCTGGCAAATACTGAATCTTTTCCCAAAGATCTTGACGGTCATAAGGATATTTATCTTCATCTTTTAAATTAACCGGTGTGAATTTTAGGTAATCAATGACATCGAGATGATGATTTTCAGCGTATTCCATCGCTTTAGCAATTCCAGAAATGCTCGAACGAGATTTAGGCGACAATGCTAAATCACAAACCGCATAACCTAAAGGAATGACTGCTTCAGGAAAACCGACTTTGCGTGCGGTCTCTAAAGCATTAAAAGTCCGATCGACAGCGGCCGGATTACCTAATCCGATATCTTCATAAGCGATGATGAGAAGTCTTCTTTCAATAGAATCGAGATCTTGAGTTATGCATATACTCGCTAGGTAATATAAAGCGGCATCGATATCACTTCCACGAATTGACTTTTGTAAAGCCGAGAGCAGATCATAATGTGCATCTTCATTTTTATCCATTGAATAATTAGGAACTTTGAGGACACTTTTCACATCGTTTAAATCAAGTTCTTTTTTCTCACTCATCGCTAAAACTTCTAGATAATTCAAAGCATAACGCATATCTCCACCAGTCAGATCAGCGATGTAATTAAAACCTTCTTCGGTAAGAGAAATTTTGTTATCGATTCCGTTTTTAAGAGAAATTGCTCTTTTCAATCCATGAATGATTTGTTCTTTTGTCAATTTCTTCACTTCGAGAAGATGAACGCGAGAGCGAATTGCCTTATTAATCGATAAAAATGGATTAGAAGCAGTTGCTCCTAAAAGGTAAATTGAACCATCTTCAATGTGCGGAAGAAGGATATCTTGCTTATCTTTATTCAAGCGGTGGACTTCGTCGATGATGATAAAAGATTCAGGAAATAATTTGCATTCTTCAATCGCATTTTCTAAATCTTTTTTAGATGAAGTAACGGCGTTTAGTTTAAGTGCTTTTACTCCCATGGAATTAGCGTAAGCTTCGGCGATAGTCGTTTTCCCAGATCCGGGGTTTCCAAAGAAAATTAAAGAAAAAAGCGAATGATTAGCTACCGATTTACTTAAAAATCCATCTTTCCCAACTAGATGTTCTTGTCCGATGACGTCTTCTAATTTACTCGGTCTAATCCGATATGCTAAAGGTTTTTTAATCATATAACTAATTGATTATATCAATTTTATTTCTCTTTCTCTATAATAGTAGTGATTTTATGAAAGTAATTTTACAAACCGTCAACAGCGCAAGCGTCAAAATTTTAGGAAAAACCGTTGGAGCGATCGAACGAGGCTTTTTACTACTCGTCGGATTCACCTCTGGAGACACAAAAGAAACCGTTGATCTGATGGTCGATAAAATTTTAAATCTTCGTGTTTTTAGTGATGAAAACAATCAGATCAATTTATCGCTCAAAGATGTTAACGGGGCCATTCTTTCGATTTCGCAGTTCACACTTTATGCAAATACCTTAAAAGGAAGAAGGCCGTCATTTTCCGATGCTTTAAATCCACATGCTGCTCAGGATCTATATGAGTATTTCAATCGTGAACTAGAACATAGAAACGATAAAGTGAGCAGTGGACTTTTTGGAGCAGATATGGAAGTCATTTCTTCTAATGATGGACCATTTACTCTTGTGCTCGATAGCAAGGAACTCTGGCCCGAATGAAAATTTTAGTCGGTTTATCTGGCGGGGTCGATTCAGCGATTGCTGCTCACATATTAAAAAAACAAGGCCACGAAGTCAGCGGCTGTTTTATGCGTAATTGGGATGCTTTGACGAATAACGATTTTTTAGGAAATCCGACGTTAAATGATCTTCAATGCCCACAAGAAAAAGATTATGAAGATGCCTTACTCGTCGCAAAGAAATTAGGTATCCCGCTTTTAAGAATTGACTTTGTCAAAGAATATTGGGATGAAGTGTTCTCCTTTTTTCTCAATGAATATAAAAAAGGTCGGACACCTAATCCGGATGTATTTTGCAATAAATACGTCAAATTCGACGCTTTTTTAAAGTTTGCAAAAGCTCATGATTTTGAGATGATTGCAATGGGGCATTACGCTAAAAAAATCACTAAAAATGGGAAATCATTCCTTCTTAAAGCTCGTGATTTAAGCAAAGATCAAACATATTTTCTCTCGCAAATTTCTCAGGAGCAACTCGCCTTTTCCGTATTTCCTTTAGGAGATATTGAAAAAGTTGAAGTTCGGAGGATCGCCCACGAATTAAATCTCACTTCGGTGATGGATAAAAAAGATTCAACCGGAGTTTGTTTTATTGGAGAAAGAAATTTTAAAGATTTTCTTCAAAATTATCTTCCTTCTAAAAAAGGTCCGATCATCGATATCGCTAAAGGTCGAACGCTTGGAGAACACGATGGGGTGATGTATTACACACTTGGGCAACGAAAAGGACTCGGTTTAGGAGGAATTTCTGGAGAGACTTCTCAAGGTTGGTTTGTCGTCAAAAAAGATGTCGCTAAAAACATCCTTTATGTCGCTAAAGGAGATGAAAACGAATATTTATATTCGAATCGGTGCATCGTTCGGACTTTGAACTTCATCAACGAAAGACCGAGCGATGGTTCTTTGTTGATGGCAAAATTCCGTTATCGGCAAAAAGATTGTCCTGTCACTATCCATTATTTAGACGAAGAGACAATCGAACTTAAATTCGCTTCTTTATCTAAAGCAGTGACGACTGGACAAGCTGCGGTTTTATATGATGGAAATGTTTGTCTAGGAGGCGGACTGATCGATGAAGTTTACCGCGATGAACTGCGAATTGACATTTAGTGGTATTTTCTTCTAACTATGTTAAAATAAATTAAATCAATAAGGGAACTAAACTTTTCTAAGTTTAAAGAGATTGCTTAGTGGTGAGAAAAGCAAAACCGATGATGAGTGTGCCACTCCCTTCGAGCTATTAATCGTAGCCGTTACCCGCGTTAAAGGACATAATTGAGTGCATCTCACTAGATGAATAAGGATGGTACCGCGAGCAATCGTTCCTTAAGGAACGTTTTTTATTGCAAGGAGAAGTTATGAAAAAATTAACCTCAAATCAAATTAGACAAATGTGGCTCGATTTCTTTAAAAGCAAAGGTCATAGAGTAGAGCCAGGAGCTTCTTTGATTCCTCATAATGACCCGACTCTTTTATGGATCAATTCCGGAGTCGCGGCTTTAAAAAAATATTTTGATGGAAGCGAAATTCCCCCTTCCAAAAGAATTACCAATGTTCAAAAGTCAATTCGGACAAATGATATCGATAACGTCGGGCATACAGCTAGGCATCATACTTTTTTTGAAATGCTCGGTAATTTTTCAATCGGAGATTATTTCCGCAAAGAAGCGATCAGATGGGCATATGAAATTTTAACTTCGCCTGAATGGTTTGCATTTGATAAAGATAAAATTTATGTCACCTATTTTACAAGTGACTTAGAAACTCGAAAACTCTGGATTGAATGTGGTTTAGACGAAGATCACCTCATCCCTTTAGACAATAATTTCTGGCAGATCGGCGAAGGTCCCTGCGGCCCAAATACTGAAGTATTTTATGATCGAGGTGAAAAGTGGGATAAAAAGGAGTTAGGAATCAAATTATTAAAAGAAGAAATCGAAAATGACCGCTATGTTGAGATTTGGGGAATCGTCTTTTCACAATTCAACGGAATCGAAGGTGTTGAAAGAGATAAATACAAAGAATTGCCAAGCAAAAACATCGATACTGGAGCAGGGCTTGAACGAATTTGTTGCATCATGCAAGAAAGTGAAACAAATTTTGATACCGACCTATTTTATCCACTCATTCAAGCAACAGAAAAACTCGCAAACACTCCTTATAAAGATGAAAATAAAATTGCTTATCGGGTCATCGCAGACCATGTGCGAGCTTGTACTTTTGCCTTAAGCGACGGGGAATCGTTTTCAAATGAAGGACGCGGCTATGTTTTACGAAGGTTAATAAGAAGAGCGATGCGCTATGGAAGAAAAATTGGAATTGAGACAACGTTTTTACATACTTTAGTTCCAGTAGTCGTCAAAATCATGGAAGGTTTTTACCCCGAACTTCATAAAAACGAAGAAAAGATCATCAAAATGATCGAAAACGAAGAAATTAAATTTTTGAAAACCCTTGATAATGGGGAAATTATTTTACGGAAGATGATCGAAGGAAAAAGTGTTCTTTCCGGAGAAGATGCTTTTAAACTATATGACACATTTGGTTTTCCAATCGAACTCACCGAAGAGATTTGTGCAGAAATTAAAATCGAGGTCGATATAAAAGGTTTCGAAAAGGAAATGAACCGTCAAAAAGAAATGGCGCGAGCTGCGCGAGGTCAATTGCAGAGTATGGCTGTTCAATCAAAAGATTTGATCGAATGCCACGCTGATAGTGAATTCACTTATGGATTCGAACCGCTTAAAGCTCGAGTTATCGCACTTTTTAAAAACGGAGAAAAAGTTGATTCGCTTTCAGATCATGGAGAAGTTATCTTTGATAAAACTATTTTTTATGCTGAAAGTGGAGGCCAAGTCACCGATTTAGGAACGATCGAAAACGCTTCGACTAGAGCAAACGTGATCAATGTCACCAAAGCCCCGAACAAGCAACATCTCCATTTCATCAATATTTTATTTGGACAATGCAAAATCGGAGATGAGTTCACTTTGCAAATCGACGAATTCCGCAGATTAAAAATCATGCGCAACCATTCTGCGACGCATTTACTACAAGCGGCTTTAGATGAGATTATCGGTGAAGAAATCGCACAAGCTGGAAGTTCAGTCAATGATCAATACGTGCATTTTGATTTCAATTACCATCAAAAGATTGATGAAGAGAATTTGTCTGCACTTGAAAAAAGAGTGAACTATTGGATTGCTAGTGGATTAGAAGGTAAAACTCACCTCTTGCCATTAGAAGAAGCAAAGAATATGGGTGCTAAGGCTCTTTTTGATGAAAAATACGGAGAAGAAGTTCGCGTTGTGACCTTTGGTGATATTTCAAAAGAACTTTGCGGTGGAACTCATGTTAAAAATACCCAAGACATCGGAATATTCATTATCGAGTTTGAAGAATCAATCGCCTCTGGAATTAGAAGAATTCAATTCAGGACGAGTTTTGGTGCTTATGAATTGATAAAAAGAAGAGAGAACATCTTGAATCGGACCAAGACTAAAATCGGTGCTTCTTCTTATAAAGAAATTGACACTAAAATAACTTCTTTACTCGATGAAAAAGAAAAGTTGCTACAGAACATCCGGATTTTAAGACAAAAAAATGCAAACGATTTAAGCGAACGGATAAAAAATAAATTTGAACTGATCGATGGAAAAAAAGTTTTCAGCGCTTATTTACCTGATGTTTCTAAGGAAGTTTTATTGCTTATAGTCGATAATTTAAAAGCTCTTGATGAAGCGACGTTTGGACTCTTAATCGGAGGAGAAGGTGGAAATTTACCTTTGGTAAGCTATAGCAAAATAAAAGATATTCATGCTGGAAAAATTCTTAGCCAAATAGCGCATCAATTAGGTGGTTCAGGAGGCGGAAAAGAAAACTTCGCTAATGGATCAGGAAAAGATAAGACAAAAATTGAAAGCGCCTTAAAGACACTGAAAGGTTTGATCGAATGATAGAAAAAATGCTCGGTCTAGATTTAGGGAGGAAAACGCTTGGAATTGCTTTTAATGATTCTCTTGGTCTTTCGCATCCTTTAGAAACATTTCGCTTTGAAGAAAAGGCTTATCGAAGAGCAAAGGAACGAGTGATTGAAATCATCGATGAACTACAAATTTATGAAATCGCCTTAGGTTTACCTCTTCATTTGAGTGGGGGAGAAAGCGAAATGTCAAAAGAGGTACGCATCTTCAAAGATCGACTTTTAGAAGATCGACCGCATTTGAATATCGTTTTAATCGATGAAAGATTGACGAGCGTCGCCGCTCATCGAACTTTGAAAGATTTAGGGATGAAAAGCAAAAAACAAAAGCAAGTCGTCGACATGATCGCCGCTCAAGAAATTCTGGAGACTCATATAAGGATAAAAAAACAAAATGAAAGAAAATAAAGACAATCAAATGATTATCACCGATGAAAGCGGTGTCGAACATCTCTGTGAAATACTTTTCACTTATGAAAACGAAAAACGAAAAACTTCTTATGTCTTGTTTTTTGAAGTCGATAAACCTGATGAAATTTTAGCAATGCGCTATAAAGAAGATCAGACATTAGAAGATATCGAAGATGATGAAGAGTTCAACGAAGTCGTAGAAGTTTTTAATGCTTTTAACGAAGATGAAGCAAAAGAAAATTAAAACCGATTTTAAATAAATGAAGTTCTTTGTTAAAAATATTAAAAAACAAACGTGATTTGGACGCTTTTTTCTTTTTTGCACGCTTTTTAGATCTTAAATCCGGCAAAAAATAAATGTTCGCTTAATTTTCTCAACAAAAATTTTAAAAAAACATAACTTATCAACCGTTTATTTGCTAGAATATGTATCGATTAAAAGTTAATTTTAATGGAGGGCTATTGCTATGTGTGGAATTGTTGGATGTATTGGAAAAATCGATGTTCGCGATTATCTGATGGAAGGTTTATATGCACTTGATTACCGTGGAAATGATTCTGCTGGTATTGCTTTTATTGAAAACAAGAAAATTGAAGTTTCTAAATATCATGGTCCAATTGCTAATCTCGATTCAAACACAAAGAGAAATTTAGAGACGAATATTGGAATCGGTCATACGAGATGGGCGACTCACGGGGTTCCAAATGATTTAAATGCACATCCACATCTTTCAAATTCTAAGCAATTCGCTCTTGCTCATAATGGTTCAATTGAAAATTATAAAGAATTTAAAAATAAATTGATCGGTCATGGATTTTCTTTTCTCAGTGAAACAGACAGCGAAGTGATCGTCAATTTGATCGAATTTTACTACCGAGAAACACCAGATATCTTAAAAGTTTTAAACCGAATTGAAAAAGAAATGCATGGTTCTTACGCAATCGCATTGTTAAATAATAATGAGCCAAATAAAATATTCTTCCTTAAAAAACAATCTCCTCTTATCGTCGGTATTTGTGAAGGTGTTACTCTTTTAGCCTCTGATGCCGCTCCGATGATTAAAAAAACAGGTAAGTTTATCGACCTTGAAGACGGTCAATACGGATATATAGAAGAAAACGGTTATCAAATCTTTAAAAATAATCAAAAATCCGAAGCTGTTTTCTCAAAAAAAGAAGCAGAGCTTTTAACGAGGAATCTCGATGGCTATCCGCATTTTATGCTTAAGGAGATCGAAGAAATCACTAAGGCTTTAACGAGGTTAGTTGGAAATTACTATGTCGATAACCATTATCAATTCGATCCAGAGTTGTTAAAAGAAATTGCCGAAGCCGAAACGATTGTCTTTGTCGCTTGTGGAACTTCTTATCATGCATCTCTTGTTGGAGCTAGATACTTTGAGAGTATTGGTAAAAACGCTCATGTTTATATCGCTTCTGAATTTGCGTATTATCCAAAAAAGAGCAATCAAAAAACTTTTTATATCATGCTATCTCAATCCGGTGAAACCGCTGATTTAGTAAAGTGTCAAAAACTCCTTCAATGTGAAGGTAAAGACATTTTGGTGATCACAAATACAAAAGGTTCGATACTTGAAAGAAACGCCAAGTATTCTTTGCTGCTATATGCCGGGCTTGAAGTCGCAGTCGCTTCGACTAAAGCTTACGCCTCGATGGTCGCTCTTTTAGCCTTGCTCATCGGAGGATTAAAGCAAAATCCACAAATTGTCAAAGACCTTAAACAATGCATGGAAATAATTTCTCATTTAAATGAGCAAAAAGAAGAAACTCACCAACTCGCTTTAAAAATCAAAGACGCGAGTAGCCTATTTTATTTAGGTCGCGGTTATGATTTTGACTTAGCCTTAGAGGCTTCTTTAAAACTTAAAGAAGCGACTTACATTCACAGCGAAGCTTTCCCAGGTGGTGAATTAAAACATGGCCCAATCGCTCTGATCACGGATGATATTCCGGTGATCATCTTCATTTCAGATCCGCATACAGCAGAAGTGATGCGAAGTAACGCAAAAGAAGTTGAGAGCAGGGGCGCAAAAGTGTTTGTGATTTCATCTGAAAATTTAAAAGATCCAGATGATGCAATTGTCGTTGCTGATTGTCCGATTTATCTAGCGCCATTAGTCAAATGCACAATCGGTTTTTATATTGCCTATTATGTCGCTTTAGAAAAAGGTTTAAACGTTGATAAACCCCGTAATTTAGCAAAAGCGGTGACTGTCTAATAATATAGACTAGAATTATCAAATTATTATGATATAATAACGCTTGTCTTTGGAGGTAACTTATGACAGAAAAAGTGAAATTAACTAAGACTGGATATCAAAAATTACAAGAAGAATTACGAGATTTGATTGATAATCAGCGCGCAGAAATCAAAGTCCAATTAGCAGAAGCAAGAGCACAAGGCGATTTAAGCGAAAATGCTGATTATGATGCAGCGAGAACTAGGCAAGCTGAAGTCGAAGGCCGAATCATCGAAATTGAGGGGATTTTGAATTGGTGTGAAGTAATTGAAGATTCTCCTAAAAATAGTAAAAAAATTGGATTAGGTTCTATCGTCAAAATCAAAATTATCGCTAGTGGTGAAATAGAAACCTATATGATTACTGGAACGACAGAAGCCGATCCGATCGATAATAAAATCAGCAATATTTGTCCATTAGGAATGGCTTTGATTGGAAAAAAAGTCGGCGATGTTGTCGATGTGAAAACCAAAGTTCCATACAACGTCGAAGTTATCGAAATCTCAATTAATAAATAAAATAGTAAAACACAAAGAGCCTCCTATCGGTATTAGGAGGTTTTTTATTTTATGTTTAAAATATTTATCGGGATCTTGGTCGTCGCTTTCGTTGCGATTGTCGCTTTTTTAGTCATCGATCCCAACATCAACCCTTTTGGAGGTGGAGACATCACCGACACATCAACCTTAAAAAACGTTTTCACAATCACCGTCGAAGGCGAAGTTCTAAAAACCGGAACTTATGTCTTAAGTGATGGGGCGACTATGGGCGATTTGATTTCAGCTGCTGGAGGAGAAACGAGCAATTCTGATGATTTAGCCTATTTTGATACCGCAGATTTAAAAACTGGAATGACCTATTACATCGCTCCTAAATACGATCTTAGCGACATTTGTAACACTGTTCCGATCACTAAAGTAAACGTCAATAAAGCGACACAGGAATCTTTGATGAGTGTCAATGGGATTACAGCTTCGATTGCAAATTCGATCATTTCCCATCGAAGTTCAAACGGGCAATTCATGACTTTAGAAGCACTTTATGATGTTTATGGAATCGGAAGTGCGACTTATAAAAAAGTCCGCAACTACGTTACCTTGCACGAGTGAAAATATTTTTAGTTTTTCTGGTCGTTTTCTTTGGCTTCCTTTTTAAAGGCAATTACTTACTTTCAGGACTTTCAATCGCACTTATCATCGGTTTTGCTGTTTATAAATTCTCTAAAAAGTACGCCTTATTTCTCGCTTTAGTCTCGATCTTAAGCGGTGCGATATCTTTTATTGAAATTGCAAAAAATAAACCTGTTTATGACGGTTTTGTCAGTGAGGTTTCTACGAATTATTTTATCTTTATCAGTGATTTTGAACCTTTATATGTATATGAAAAAGAGACTAAACGCGAGATAGGGGATTTCTTGAGCATCAAAGGAAAGAAAGAAATTCTTAATTTTCAAACGGTTGAAAGCCAATTTGATTTTGGACAATATCTCAAGACGAAAGGAGTAAAATCAACTTTGACAATCGAAAGAGTTGAGAGCAAATTTTTAAGTCCACTTCGACTAAATGAAAAACGACAAAAATTCTTAAATTTATTTTCCTCTTCGACAAAAGATTTTGTCTCTTCGATTTTATTTTCAAGAGTTTCTGATGGAGAGACAATCGATCTTTTTCAGAACTTCAATTTAGTCAGATTATGTTTAGCAAGCGGAATCTATCTTTCACTCTATCTTCACTTAAGTACCAAACTCCTTTCATATAAATTAAAAGAAAAATATGCATCAATTCTCGCTTTTTCCTTGCTTTTACCGTATTTCATTTTTGTTTTTCCAAAATTTTCAGTCATCAAAGTTGGAATTTTATTCTTATTTAAATACGTAAATAAACAGTTTTTAAAAAATAAATTTAATTATTTAGAAATCGTTTCTTTTGCAGGGTTATTGATCTTGTTTGTTAATTTTCATTACGCAAAACAAGACAACTTCATCCTCAGTTTTTCAATCTCGATCTTCGCTTATTTTTTTAATAATTCTTTTAGCTTTTTACCAAAGGCTAAAAAACGTTTTTTGCTCCTTTTGGCTATTTTCACTTTCTTGATTCCGTTTTCTTTTTCATACACGCATGCAATATATCCTTTTGAAATTATCGGGCAGTTGCTTTTCACTCCTTTGATCACTTTGTTCGGAATTTTATCTTTGCTTTGTTTTTACCATATTCCTTTATATTCGGTTGTTGAAAAAATAAGTTTTTTTATCAAAAACGTCTTGTCATTTTTAGGGAAATTCAGTTTTTCGATTTATGGACCGCAGATGAATGTTTGGCTGATTTTAATTTTTGAAGTTCTTTTATTTTTAACATTGTATTTTACGTCTTTGAAAATTTCTTATATTCGCAACTTCTTCCTCGTGAGTTCTTTATTGTTTTTAAGTCTTTATACGATTCCACTAGGTAATTCTTTTTCTAGCGAAGTATCTTTTATCAATGTCGGGCAAGGTGATGCGATTTTAATCAGAAGCAAAAATAAAACCGCTTTAATCGACACCGGAGGGAATAAGTTTATCGATTTAGCCGAAGAATGTTTGATCCCGTATTTTAAAAGTAAGCGCATCTATCATTTGGACTACGCAATTATCACTCATGATGATTTCGATCATAATGGCGCTTTTGTGTCTTTATCACAAAATTTTAAAATCAAGAATTATATCGATTCATCCTCTCTTTTTCCTCTACAAATCGGAGAGATAACTCTTGATTCTTTCACTTTAAATAATCCCGATCTAGACACCGATAACGATCGTTCGATAATTATCAAATTCACCGTTCATGAAACTCGATTTTTATTGATGGGAGACGCGTCTACAGCAGTCGAAAAAACTCTAATTTCTCAAGAAGAGGACATAGAGTCAGATGTTTTAAAAATTGGTCATCACGGTTCAAAAACGAGCACTTCCGAAGAATTTTTAACCGCTGTTAATCCAAAAGAAGCAGTCATTTCAGTTGGGAAAAACTATTACGGTCATCCTCATCCAGATGTCATTTCGCTTTTGAATCGAAACAATATCAAGATTCGCCGCACTGATTTAGAAGGAACAATCACTTATCGATGGATGTAAATCTATCATTTCAAAAATAAATTATATATAATATAAAATATGCTTTACCTCGTTTATGGCGATCAGACAGCCATGATTAAAAATCGTTTAAAAAAGATCATTAAAGAACGAATCGATGTAGCCGATGAGGTTAATTTTGTTAAATACGATGTGAGCGAGGTTTCACTTTTTGAAATCATCGATGAAGCAAACCGAACTCCTTTAGGTTATGACCGCAAGCTCATCGTTTTAGATAATTGTTATTTTCTTAGTTCAAGAAAAGTCAAAACCAAAATTGATAACGAAGAAGCTTTAACGAGTCTTGTCAAATATTTAACTCGTCCAAATGAATCGACCGATCTTGTTTTTGTACTAAACGCAGCATCGATCGATGAAAAAAACGATATCGTTCGGCTCATTAAGGAAAATGCAAAAACCTTCCAACTTTTATCACTAGATAAAAAAGATTGGGACGAATATATTTACAAATATTTTCTCGAATCATTAAAAACAAAAATTGATCGAGACGCAGCGCACGAATTAGCACTACGCGTTCAAGGTGATTTAGAACTTTTCACCGTTGAGGCACAAAAACTAGCCCTTTATACTTCTCACGTGACATTTGAAGATGTCTGCTTGTTGACAACTAAACCATTAGAAGAAAATACCTTTGAGATATTCAATCATCTTTTAAATCGTAAAAACCAAGCTGCGGTTGCTCTTTTTCGAGACTTGAGAGTGAGTAACATTGAGCCTGTGAGTTTGATCTCAATGCTCGCTAATCAATTCAGACTTTTATGGCAGGTGGTTTTTTTGACCAAACAAGGTAAAACAAGTGATGATATTGCTTCCATTTTAAACATTAAAGAAATTCGTGTGCGAATCATCAAAAGAAATGCTTACACGATGTCGATGGACGCATTACAAGAAGTACTAGACACTTTATATTCGCTTGATATGAAAATCAAAAGCGGTCAGGTTGACCGCTTTTACGCTTTCGAATTGTTTTTGATCAATTTTAAAATTGAATAATTTTATTCGATTCCATTGAGAAGACGTGCGAGTTCACTTTTTTGGCGTGCGCCGGTCTTTTCGTGTTGGATCTTATCAGAAACAGACTTATCAATGAGCTTATAAGCATTGCTCGTCAAAGTCTTAGCGAGTTCTAAATCTTTTGCCTCAATTGCTTTTTTCGCTTTTTTAATCGCGGTTCTCACTGAGCTTTTCATCGAAGCATTATGTGCGCGAGCTTTTTCGTTTGTCTTATTTCTTTTGATTTGTGATTTAATATTTGCCATATCATCAATCCTCTTCTTATGTTTACAACGGTAGTTATAATAGCAAAAATGCATCTTTTTGGCAACAATTAAATAATTGTTTAATTAACAAAGACCTATTTGTTTGGAAAAGAGAGGTATCTACGATTATAATATTGTTGCTATATCTAAGATATAAGGAAGGTATTTATGGATAAAAAAACCGCACGTTTAGTCTTTATGGGAACTCCAGAAATTTCTGCACACGTCTTTGAGAAAATGATTCTTGAGGGATATAATTTTGTCGGTCTTATTTCTCAACCTGATAAGCCAATTGGAAGAAGAGGAAGAATCGAAAGTTCCCCAACTAAAAAAATTGCGGAAAAATATCAAATTCCAGTTTTCCAACCGCTCAAAATTCGTCTTGATTATGAAACGGTAAAAAATTGGAACCCAGACTTGATCATCACTTTTGCCTATGGGCAAATCGTTCCTCAAGGATTGCTCGATATCCCAACTTTAGGATGTTTGAATTTACATGGGTCGTTACTTCCAAGACTCCGCGGCGCTTCACCTATCCAATACGCTCTTATAAACGATGAAAAGATCACTGGTGTGACTTTGATGCGCATGGTCAAAGAAATGGACGCAGGAGAGATGTTTGGAAAAAAAGAAGTCCAAGTCGATCAAGAAGATAATGCGAGTTCACTTTTTAAAAAGATTTCCTTGGCCGCGGGTGAGTTGGTTATCAAATTGCTACCCAAATTCTTAAAAGGCGAATTAAAAGGTGAACCACAAAACGAGGATGAAGTGACTTTTGCGCCCCTAATCAAATCAGAACAAGAAAAACTATCTTTTGAATTAGATGCGCGATCATTATGTGGTTGGATCAAAGGACTGAGCCAAAAACCAGGCGGATACTTCTTATTAGATGATAAAAAATTGAAAATTTATCAAGCCTTTTTATACGATCAAAAAATCGTCGGGCAAATCGGAGAAATTTTACAAATTGACAAGGAAGCTCTGCTTCTTCAAGTTAAAGACGGGCGTTTATTTTTAAAAGAATTACAGTTAGAAGGCAAAAAAATAATGGATTATAAATCGTTTGCAAACGGTTATTCTCATCTTCAAGGAAAGATATTGAAATAAGAGACTTTAAACAAAATGAGTATCGAAATTAAATTATCAGTTCATCAACTCGTTGATTTTCTCCTAAGAAAAGGAGATATTGACACTCGGGTGTTTTTTACTACAGCGATGATCGAAGGAAGTAGAATTCATGCGTCTTATCAAGCAAAACAAGGCAATGAGTATATTTCAGAATATCCTTTACGAGAGAAAATCATAATCGGGGAGTACGAGTTTACTTTAGAAGGACGAGCTGATGGCATTATAAAAAGCGGAGATTATTACATTGTCGATGAAATAAAATCGACAGTGGCTCCACTAGTTGAATTTCGAAAAGAACAAATCGACTGGCACTTAGGACAAGCAAAATGTTATGCCTATATGTTTGCAAAAGAACAACATTTGGAGCGAATCGGAATCCGCCTCACTTACATCAAACAAGGTGTCAAAGATGAAAAACTTTTAGATAGTTATGATTTTGATTTTAAAGAACTCGAGACTTATGTGAAGAATTTACTCGTTCAATACATCGATTTTTATCAGATTATCGTCCGTAAAGAAAGCAGAAGAAATGAAACAATCAAAAATCTTTCTTTTCCGTTTGAAAAATATCGAAAAGGACAAAGAGAATTAGCAAAATACGCTTACGCAGTTGCGAAAAATAAAGGAAAACTTTTTGTCGAAGCTCCGACCGGAATCGGAAAAACTGTTTCGACAATTTACCCCTTTATCAAAGCTTTAGAAAATAACAAGGATGGAAAAATCTTTTATTTGACCGCTAAAAACTCTGGAAAAGAAGCTGCATATCAGACGATTCAAATTCTCAAGTCGCAAGGTTTATCACTTCATGAAATCATCATCATCGCTAAAGATAAAATTTGCTTTTCCAAAGGAAAAGGATGTAATCCAGATGAATGTCCATTTGCAAAAGGGTATTACAATAAAATTCAAAATGTGATTCGTAATTCTCTACTCGAATACCATAATTTTAATTTAGAAACACTGACTAAAATCGCCCGAGAAAATGAAATCTGTCCATTTGAATTAGAACTCGATCTTTCACTTTTTTGCGATGTTATCATCTGCGATTACAATTACATGTTTGATCCGCTTGTTTATATGAAACGCTATTTCGATGCTGATGCTTCACAGCATTTGGCCCTCATCGACGAAGCCCATAACTTAATCGATCGATCTCGAGATATGTATAGTGCTGCTTTATTCGATAAAAAATTTAAGGAAGCGAAAAAAAGTCTCAAAGGACTCGAACATAAAAAGGTCAATAGCGCTTTAAGACGGGTCAATAAAATGTTTTTAGAACTGAAAAAACAATATCCGCCTCAAGAGACGATTGTCGAATATTTAGATGAGAAAATTTTTAGAACTTTAAATGCCTTCACGATTGCTGTGCAAGACCTCAATAAGAACGAAAATAAGTTGATGACTCCAGAACTTTTAGATTTTTTCTTAGATGTGAACAAGTTTCTTAAAATCGCAGAATTGTACTCTGATAAATACATCTCTTATCTCAAATTGACCAAAGGCAAGAAACCGCAAATATCATTGCATTTATCGTGCCTAGACGCCTCAAAATTTTTAGCGCGACGTCTTGATCAAGTCAAAGGCAGTGTCTTATTTTCTGCCACTCTTTCTCCGATTGATTATTACATCAACCTCTTAGGAGGGGACTTAAATAAAGATGCTTATTTAATCTTAAAATCTCCTTTTAAAAATGAACAATTGTTACTTTTGGTCGCTCCTAAAGTTTCGACCAAGTATTTAAAAAGAGCGGAATCTTATGAAGAAATCGCTCGCTATATCAAAACTTTTGTTTC
>JBAYST010000018.1:0-15311 GCA_041676005.1 Bacilli bacterium
TGTTTTGTTTAAAGCGCTATAAATATTACTTCCGTTAGAAATAAAAATTTCTAAGTAGGCGATGATTTTAATGAACTCATCGAGATTGTTTTCTTTTTCTTTTTTGATCATTCTTTGATAGCGAGTTAAAAATAAATAATTGATCAAAACCAGCACCGCTCCTAAGGTGGCGATGACAAGGACATTTCGATAAAAATAAAATCCAAATCCGAGTAACACTAAAAATCCGAGATTCAAAAATACTAACTTTAAAATTTCTTTATTGTAGGAAAGACCTAAAGATTCGATTTTTAGTTTTAAATTATTCATTTGGTTTTGCCTCTTTTAAATCGATCTGACATATTACCGATAGGGTGATATGAATTGAAATAAGGACAAAAAGAAAAAATACCCCGACCAAAACAACAAAAAATATTTTCTCTTTGATGACAAGGAAAAATTGCCCTAGTCCTAAACGAATGAATCCGAGAATCAAAAAGGTGAAAAACCACAAGATGACTAACTCAGTCATTTTCGCTTTTCCTTTTTGACTCACGGTGACGAGATAACTTTCTTCTTTACGAGATTCATCAATCAAGTTCTTTGAGATTTGTAAAATGTCTCCTCCTTGATCTTCGTATAGGCGAATTTCTTCAACAAAAATTGCATAGATATTATAAGGAAAGTATTTGCGAAGATATTCAAGCCGTTCAACGATCAAAAGATGTTCAACACTCGCCAGTTCTTTTTCAAAGTTTAAATCATTTGTTTCTTTGGCGGTTTCATAACCTCCTGAAATCGTCTTTCGAATACTCGTCCCGATAATAAAAGAATTAATAAAATGATAACAAAGATGGAAATTGATAATTTTCTCTTCATACTTCTTAATCTTTCTTAAGGCAAAGACAAACAAATAGATAAATGAAACTCCACTTACTATGACAGTTAAAATTAAATTTTCAGTCACTAAATAAGCCACTCCTCCAAAAACGAGGACGAAGATTATAAAGGGAAGATTGTATTTAGACATCCTTAACTCCTTTGATAAACACTTGATAAAACTCTTTTAAAGAAGCCGGAATTTTCAAATTTGCGACTGAATTTGCGTAGATTTTATAAAATTTGCTCTCTTTTCCGTCGGATTGATAAATTAATTGCGGTTCTTTTAAACCATCAGAAAAAGAGATTTCTTTGATGAATCGATTGACGATTCCAAGCGAACTGATTTCTCTTTTTAAAAAGACAAAGAAACGAAAGTGATACCGTAAATCTTTTTCGACATCATCAGGATTAAAATTTTTATCATTCATCAACACCATAGACGTCATGCGTTCGATGACGGTCTTAGAATCAAAAGCGTGAACGGTCGTGATCGTCGGATGTCCACTCATCGCGGCTGTTAAGATATCGAGCATTTCTTTTCCTCTAGATTCCGAGACGATCACCCAATCAGGATTTGAACGGAGGGAATTTTTAATCAATGTTTTTAAATCCAAAATACTTTCTTGAGAAGCGATCCAATAGTTCAAATCGATTTCTAAATTTTCTAATCCGCCACTGAGCTCGTTGATATTGTCGATGATCACGAGTCTTTCGTTTTTTGGCATTTTTGAAATCAAGTACTTAGCGAGTTCGGTTTTTCCCGTTCCACTCATCCCGGAAATGACTATTGAAAGGTGGTTAAAAATGATGAACTGAAACAGTTGTAGCAGAGCAAGAGGCAAAGTTTTATCCGTGATTTTCAGTTCTTGGGACATCGTTCTAATTGAAAAGGTGACCGCTTTATTTTCTTTACTCACTCCGACACTATGATGGATCGCATTAAAGCGATAGCGACCAAAAGAAACATCGAGAATCGGATCGATTAAAGAAAAAGGACGTTCAGATAAATTAGCGACCTGACGAACAAAATCAAACGATTGAGAAAAATTGATTTCTAAAGAACTTTTTTGCCGGCCGAGAAAATTATGCAAGTAGTAAATATCCTTACCATTAAAAGAAATATCGGTCACATCTTTATCTTTTAAGATTTCCTTTAGAAAAGATGTTTCAAGAAACGAAATGATTTTCTCTTTATTCATTGTTTTCTCTTACTTCGTAATAAACCGTTTTTTCATATGGATAGAAGGTGAGGATTTTCGTTTTGAAAATGACTTTTACCCCATCGCATCGGTCGCTTCGACAAAGCGTCTTAGTCTTCGCTTCGTAATAATTGAAATCAACTTCATAATCAAGACCATAAGAAGAGAGATTGTCATTTAAATAAGAAGTTACATAGTATTCTAGATTCGGAACATTAAAATACGGTTTTATTTCAATTGTGTTTTCATCTTGAATTAGAACGATTGCATTTTCAAAAATATTCTTTGGGAAATTATAAAGAGTGCGATTGATTCCTCCGAGTTGAAAGGTGAGGATAAATCCTTGAAAAGAAAAAAGAATCATCGCCAGCGATAAATAGAGGTTGATCATCAGTAAACTCCACCACTTAAGCAATAATCGGATGTCTGACAAGAACCGAAGAGATTATTTTCAAAGTAATAAGCAAAATCGAAATAATAATCATTTTTAGTTTCGCCGAGTCCTTTTAAAATCAAAGTGAAGTTTTTACCATATATCTCTTCTTGTTTATTTAAGGGCAAATAAAAATATGAAGTTGAAAGAAGACCTTCTTTAAAAGTATTGCTCGCCCAATGGTAATTTTCTTCAACATAGAGCGGAGAGAAAGATAAAAACATGTGATTATCGCCTAACTTATTGATTTTAAGTTCTAGTTCTTTTATTTCTTCGCTTTTTTCATCGACCAGGGGAAATAAATTATCTGGGTCTTCAAAGGACAAAAATGCTGATTCATATTTAAAAGGAAGATGATAGAGGTATTCTAAAATAAATGAATCTAAATCTAAACGATAATAATGAGGTAAAATGAGTTCTTCATGAAAAGAAGAAAAATTGAACTCTTCATCTTGATAAATCACTTTATTATCAATGATTTGAAAGCACACTTTTTCTTGAACGTATTTTTGGCTTTCCAATTCATTAATTTTTATTTCCTGAGGAGAAAATGAACAAAAATCAATTTCGATCTCCACTTTAAAAATCATGTCGTATTCAAGAATGATATGAGCTTTGAAGCGATGCTCAAAATATAGATGGGTAGGAATGGGTAAATCAATCGTTGTCGTTTCAAAATACCAAAGAGTCAAAGATGGTAATTCGTAAAACGTCATCAAAGGTAGATCGTCATTTTCAATTTTTAAAAAGAGTTTCGTGTTTTTTAAAAATACAAAAGAAGATGGACTTTTAATCGTTAAAGTCAAATATTGAGTACCGCTATTTTCTTCATACGCACTAGTTAGTGCAGAAGAAAATTTCGGCTTTTCTGCCTCGCCAAAATCAACCTTGAAAAGCAAAATACAAAATAATGAAAAGAATTTAAAAAATTTCATTTGCGCTCCGATAATATTTAAGAAAATTGAGAACTGCTTTTCTTTTTAAGGTGAGAAAAGTTTTCTCTGAATATTGTCTTTTCCACCACAACGGATATTGTTCATAAAAGAATTCATTGTTGATCATTTGCTTTTCTTCTTTTGAAAGATAAGAAAAAGCATTATTCACTTTCCAAACAAAAAGCAATTTAAAGATCAGGGCATAATCTAAAGAAGATTTGGCCTTACTTTTATACAAAGCGATAAAATATGTCTGGGCTATTGTTTCTACTTCTTGATCTAATAAAAGTTCCACCATTTTTTTCCTTCTTCTAACAACCGATAGGTAAAAAAACTTAAAGTCGCTAAATATTGAGGAAAAGTCGGCTTTTGCTATTCACATTAAGTGATTAACCAAATATAATAATTAATTATGATAGTCTTAGTTGGTGCTAGTGCAAGCGGAAAAACCGAAGTCGCAAAAATGCTCGCTAAAAAATATAAAATCGTCAAGATGATCACGACGACTACTCGAGCGATGCGCGCTAATGAAGTCGATGGAAGAGACTATTTTTTTATTACTTGCGAAGAATTTCAAAGGCGGATCAAAGCTAAACGATTTGTCGAACATACCGTTTATAACGGTAACTTCTATGGTTCTGGAAAAGACCAAATCGGAGTGAACAAATGCATCGTCGTCGATCCGACAGGACTGAAAGCTTTTATCGCCCTAAAAGAAGAAGATGTGAAAACCTTTCTTTTAGAAGCGTGCGAAAAAACCCGCTATGAGCGAATGATCATGCGAGGCGATTTGCCTGAATACGCACTCAATCGGATTGAACATGACCGAGTGGAATTCGCACCTTATAAATTAGCTAAAACTGATTTTACGATTGAGACCGAACTATATACAATCGAAGAAGTTGCTGATTTAATTTATCAACAGTATCAACAATCAATAAAAAAGCACTCGAGATGAGCGCTTAAAGTTTTTTAAATTCTAAATTTAAATTCTCAAGACGTCTTACTTTCGATGATGGTTTTAGTGTCTTCGATGATTCTTTCATATCTCTTCGTCCGTTTAAAGAATTCACTGCGAACTTTTGGAAATCCGTTCACTGAAAATAGTCCACTTGGAATGACGATATCTCCATTATCATGCTTTTCACTCATCGCATGTAACGAACATAAAGAACCTTTCATCGGTGAATGAGTGAAAATCTTAAAAAATGAATTCGCTGGTCCTTTAATCCAAGAAGGAAAGTTTTTGATGATGTCGGTTTTACAAATTCCCGGTTCACTTAAAATGAATTTTAAATGTTTATTTTTATTTTCTTTTGCAGATTTATAAAAGAGATTTTCAAGTCCGATTTTAGAAATATTATAAGCATGAAAACTGAGCGAAGAAGTTTTGATTAAATCATATTTATCGCCGTGATAAGATGACCATCTAGCAATCAAAGACCCTTCGATGATGACTCGTTTTTCCTTTTTGGTCTTTTTAAGAAAAGGAGATAACTTTTCTAATAAGTAATAAACTCCATAGAAGTTAGTCCCTAAGACAAGAGGAAAACCGTCTTTGGTATATGTTTCTTGTTTTGGTTTTAAAATTCCTGCATTTAAAAATAAAGAGTCAAAATCTGGATACTTTTCAATAATGGTCTCAACAAAAGAATCAATCGATTTAAAAGAAGCTTGATCATAGATCACATATTCTAATTTAGCTTCAGGAAGACTTTGTTTTATTTCTTCAATCGCTCGTAAAGCGTTTTTTTCACTTCGACAGGCTAAAACGACACGCGCTTTTTTATACGCCGCCATTTTCGTCGTTTCAAAACCGATTCCACTATTTGCGCCGGTGACGATGATTGTTTTATTTTTAAGCGATGAAATTTGTTCGTCTAGATATTGTTCGGGTTTCATAATTTAAAATAATAAATAATAGACAAGAAATAACGCGACGATCAAAACGAGTAAAATAACCGAAGTGATGATGATGATGTTCATGATCTTACGGTCGGTTTTATTTTTCGAATCGAACTTCGGTTCATTGTCCGCTCGCGGTTCGAGTTTAATGCGTTTTCCCCACATAATATTTCCTTATCGCTAATATTAACAAAACATTGTTAATTAACAAAGCATTCTTATTCGTCTTCTTCAAGGAAGATTTTCTTCACTCTTAATTTTTCAACGGAGAATTCATCGGCTTCTAAAACAGTGAAATGATATCCGCCAAAATCGAATTGATCTCCGACTTTGGCAAATCCGTCGACGAACTCCTGACAAAATCCGCCGATCGTCGTATATGAAGTGTCGACATCTTTTTTATATTCAATTAAATCTAAAAAGTCATCGAGGTTCATATTTCCGTCGATGATAAAAGTCCCGTCGGCTTCGGTTTCAACTTCTTCTTCGATTTCATCGGTCTCATCGAAAATATCCCCAACGATGTTTTCTAAGATGTCTTCCATCGTGATGATTCCATCTGTTCCACCATATTCATCGATGACGATCGCAATATGATTTTTAGTCGTTTTAAAACGGTCTAATAAAACTAAAACTTCAGTGTTACGTGGAATGAATAAAGGAGTGTAGAGCAATGAGACGATCGGTGTCTCTAATTTCTCTTCTAAAATCGCTTTAAATAAGGCTTTTACGGGCAAAATTCCAATGATGTCGTCGATTGTTTCTTCGTAGACTGGAATTCGCGAAAAATCAAAAACTTTTGAATTGTTGATGAGTTCAGAGATCGAGGTCTTACTATTGATCGCAAAAACATCGACCCGCGGAGTCATGATTTCATAAGCTTCCGCGTCATTCAAATCGATGACCGAACGGACAATTTCCGCTTCTCCTTCTTCAAGAATTCCTTCATCTTCACTTTCATCGATCATCTTTTGGAGCACTTCATCATCGATCGAATCTTCTTCTTCTTTTTTCTTTTTAAAGATCTTTCCAATTTGGACGAATAATTTAGAAATCGGCCAGACGATCGGAAAGAAGATGATCTCTAAAATTCTAATCGGATAAGCATAGATGAGGGCAAGGTGATTAGCAAAGCGCTTTGAAATCGCCTTAGGCAAGAATTCACTGAAAATGATAATCACTACGGTTAAGATAATCGTCGCGATGGCCGCTCCGAGTTCACCTTTGATCTGAGCCCCTAAAATAACGGTAAAAGCCGAAGCTCCAATATTCGTTAAACTATTGCCGAATAAAATTGACGAGACGGTGAATTCATAGTTATTAGTCAAATAAAGAGCCATTTTTGCAGACTTTTTACCTTCTTTAGCCATTTTCTCGATTCGATTTAGCGAAGCGCTGTTATAAGCCATTTCAGCAGAAGAAAAAAACACCGAGAAAACAAGTAAAACACCGATGACAATCGCTGGGATGAGGTAACTGATCACATTACTTGAATCCATCTGGGCTCACCTCCTTAATCGAAGGCTCACTGATATCGCTGACCAGTTCTTCTAAGATATCTTCCATGGTCACCATTCCGATCACTTCACCGCGTTCGTCTTTGACGATTGCGATGTGAACATGGTTCTTTTTAAACCCATTAAAAATATCATCAATCATCACTTTAGGAGTGACAAAATACGGTTTTTGTAAAGTCGAACGGATCGAGACATTACGGTCTTTAAAATAAGCTTCAAGATAAGTTCTCGTATGTAAAATCCCGATGATGTTATTGAACTCATTACGATAAATCGGGATTCGTGAATAATCGGTATGTAAAAGAATATCGTTTAATAGTTTATGAGTTAAGGTATTGATATCTAAAGCGAACATCCGACTCTTAGGAGTCAGGACTTCTTTGACGTTCGTATCGACGAAATCTAAAGCTGATTGGATGATCTCGGTTTGCTCTCCGGTGAGAACGTCTTCTTCGACACCTTGAACTACCGCGCTTGTGATATCTTCTTCGGTTATGGTCGGCTGCTTTTTCACTTTGAAAGCTTTTGAAAATAGTTTAATCAGTAAAGAAAAAAGATAGGCAATTGGAAAAAAGATAAAGGTCAAAGCATAAATTGGATAGGCCGAGATTTTAGAAATTGTATCCGGAATGGCCCGAGCAATTGTCTTAGGAAGTGTGTCGCCAAAAGTATAGACTGCAAAAGTTGTGACAAATGTCGAAACTAAACTAGCATAAGTCTCTAGTCCAAGAGTCGAAAAATAATTATAGAACATCATCGCTGCAACTGCAGAAATGATGATTGAGACAATATTATTACCGACGAGCGTAACGGTTAAAACGTCATCGAATTTATCCAGTAATTTGAGCACTATCTTAGCGGATTTTGAGCCTTCTTCTTCAGCTTCGACTTTCATTTTGAAACGATTACACGAAGATAAAGCAGTTTCACTTGAGGCAAAAAATGCGAAGATTAAGATAGCGACGATTAAGGCGATCCACGATATAGGATCAGGCATAAAATTGAACCAACTCCTTTTTAGGAAAAATTCCTATGTAATAAATTATCACAAATTATACGCCCGTGCAAACGAGAGACAAAAAAGAACACGGTTAGCCATGTTCTTTTAAATTATTATCGCGAAAGATTATTTAGCGTTAGCTTTTAATTCTTTAGCCCAATTGGTCGTGCCAATTTCACCTTGTTCAAGACCATCTTTGTCCATCGTATCTTGAATGAGTTGTTTGGCTCTTCGCATCGATAATCCAGATTTCACTTTGAAGATGAGTGGGATGTCTCGATAAATTTCTTTATCTCCACCATCTTGGACTGGAATCATCGAATTCTTATAGTCATTTGGATCAAGGGCGAAATAGAGTTTTAAACTCTTGCCAGCGATTGTCAATTTGACATAAGTTTTACGGCGGAGTCTAAAGGTGTCTCCTGAATTGCTGATTCGTGAATTCACGCCATAGGAGAGAATCTCATTTTTGAGTTCGTTATAGTTATCCTTCATGTCTTTTTCAGCACTTAACATTCTTTCAGTGAAAGAAATTCTTTCATAAACTTTTGCCGGAGCAGGTGGAACCAAAGGTTCGACTTCTTTTTCGACGACTGGTTCAGCCTTAGGAACGACAACTGGTTCTGCCTCCAAAACAGGTTCAACTTCTTCTTTTGGTTTTACCACGACTTGAACAACAGGTTGTGGTTTAACCGCAGGCTTTGACTCTTCTGGTTTAACTTCTGGGCTTTTCAGGGGAGCCTCCTTAACGGCTGGTTCCGCGGGTAGTTCCTCACTTGCGTGAAGATGATCACACGGTGGATGTATTCCTGGAATTCCACCATTGAAGTATTGAACGACAAGCGGTCCACCAAATGTCGCACCAGTAACCGAGGAAGATGAATTAGTCGGTGATGGTGGAGAAACAGGTGCTGCAGGCGTTGGTTTATTGAGTTCAGAACGGGCAATTTCATCACGGACAATGTCGCGGACGATATCTCTTAACATTGAAGCAAGAGAATTTGGATCAAGCGCTTCAGCTGGTTTTGGTGCTGGTTTTGGTTCTTCAACTGGTCTCGGCGTTTCGTCTTTATCTTTTGCTTCTTGAACATTGCTGATATTGACGACCAGTGGTTTATGTTCTTCGGCCGGTTCGGCTTCTTTTGGTTCTTCTAAAACCGGTTCTTCTTCTTTGAGCAAATCCTCTGGTTCAGGTTCAGGCAAAAATTCGTGAACTGGTTCAGGTTCAGGCATAGCAGCCGCCATTAGAATTTCTTCAAAAGTCGGTTCAGTAATTTTATCGGCTAAAACCGGTTCTTCCTCTAAAATAGGTTCAGCTGCTTTGACTCGTTTAGTTTTCATAGCAGCAAGAGCAAATGCAAAAACAAAGATACCTAAGATGAAGCTCAATCCTCCAGAAATAATTGAAACTAGCATGTAGGTCATGTAAAGCGGTTCGTTCAATGCATGTGCAAACACAAGAAGTGGATAATACACAGCTACAAAGTTAGCACAAAGGAAGAATCCAAAAACAAAGTCTAAAATTAATAAGACAATGAGCGAAATCATAGCTGGTTTCTTTTTCACGCTGGCGACGACGATTAGAGTCACCGTAAAAACGACGAGAAGAAGGGCGCTCAGCAAAGCGAGAATTTCAAAAATTGAAACCATGATGAAATCGGTATTTTGAAATCCGACAGCGATCAAGGTAGGCAACTCGGTGAACACCACTAATCCGAGTGTCCAGAAGTTGATAGTCTCAGCATCAAACGCAAACATTCCTGGCATTTCGAAGCCGAGTGCAATCGATATTGCAATAAAACAAACAAGGAAAATAGCGTTTAGGATTGAAAATACACCTAAAGTTTTTTTCATAAAAGATCCTCCAATGAGGTTATTTTAATATTTTTAAAGATTAAAAGAAAGAGACAAAGCTTGCAAAAGGAAAAAAACGCAGCTTTTAAAGTGAAAAAACCTCTAAATGTCGAGCCAAAACTTCGATTTTCATTTCTCCACTCGATCCTTTTTCACCATCCAAAGCCCAATGATTTTCTGAATTAGTTCTGATAATAACTCGCTCAAACTTGTATGTATGGAGTTTTTTACGGAAGAGAAAATACCTAAATAAAGAGTTAAAAATCGTCGGTTCGGTCCAAAATAAGTCCATCTTCCCGTCAAAGGAATCACTTTTTGGATTGATCTTAAATCCAGCGATATGGGCGCTATTCATGATCAGAATAAACGGGGCTTCAAAAACCTCTGCTATCCCATCTTCAAATGTAATTGTCCCTTTGACTGTTTCTTTCTTAAGTAGTCGCGAAAGTGCTTTAAAGTAATAGGCAAAAAAACCAAATCCTGATTTTCGTTTGGTTTTAGTCATGTAGGGAATATCTGAAAATGTTCCTAAAGCGGCAGAAAAAATAAAATAGTCATCATTTGCTTTTCCGATATCGACTTTTTTAATTTCTTTATTTTCAATCACATCCAAAGCTTTCTTAATTCCGCCCCACACCTTAAATATTTTAGATGCATCATTTAAAGTTCCTGTCGGCAAAATCCCTAAAACCGGGCGAATTGGTTCACGAGCTATCGCATTGACGATCATATTAAATGTTCCATCTCCACCAGCAAAAATTAAAACATCGAACGTTCCACACGCATCTTTAGCAATCTTTAAGAAATCTTCTTTAGAAGATGACTCTTTTCTTGTCACATTACCAAAGATTTTTTGTAACCTCGTTTCGATGTATATTTTTTTCTTATTCGAGATTCCTCGTCCGCTATTGATATTTAAAAGAAGTAAAACTTTCATGTTCTTATTATACGTTTGTTTTTCTGCCTTCGTCTGAAATTTTAAAAAAACTCGCAAAAGCGAGTCGTTTACAAATTGGTGATCCCACCGGGAATTGAACCCGGGATTAGACCTTGAGAGGGTCTCGTCTTAACCTCTTGACCATGGGACCACTAGGACGGTTGTTAGTATATAACAGATGAATTAAACGAGTAAAGAAATTACGTAATCGAGACGTAAAGAAGACTCTTCGCTACCTAAAACTTTCATCACATGATAAAGACTTGGAGCGTTTTTCCGACCGGTTAGAGCAATTCTTAAAAATTCTGCAACATCTCCTACGTGACCTAAATATTGATCCGGTGCAGTTTTATAAATCTTATTTGATTCTGCGAAATGATGTTTTTGAGCAATTTGTTTCACTTCATTAAACCACTGACTTTGCTCTTGATTTAAATCGAGTTTTTTACAATCTCTTAAAATCTCATTAATCGTCTCTTTTTTAAATTTTGGATTAAATGTTTCGACTGTAAATTCTCTTTGATAATGGTCATGATAGAAAAAGTTAATCGCCGTGACGAGTTCACCGAGATGGGAAAAGTCTTTTCGCGGATTGACATTATCGCGCTCGATATCGATGATGTTCATAAAATATTCATGATCACGGTCGATTAAGTCTTTTAACTCAGGATTATATGCATCAGCATATCGTTTTGAAATTTCTAACATTTCCTCTTTGGTCTTGCGAGCTAAAATCTCCCGAGCAAAGAATTGTAATTTGACTAAATCAAATAACGCTCCTTCGGTGCTCACTTTTGCGAAGGAAAAAGGAAATTGCTCAATATTTTGAAAATTATTTGCAAAAATCCATTCTTCGAAGTTTGAATTCGCAATCGTCATTAAATACATTGTTAGAGCCTCGTCAGGATAACCATCTTTTAAGAAAAAGGCACAGGCCGCTTCGGGATCTTTTCGCTTTGAAAGTTTTCTTTTATTTCCGTTTTCATCGATTTTCATGATCACTGGAACATGGGCGTATTTAGGAGCTTCCCACTCAAGTGCTTCAAAGAGTTGTAGGTGAATCGGCATAGAAGAAATCCATTCTTCTCCTCTAATCACCGAGGTAGTTCGCATAAAATGGTCATCGACGACATGGGCGAAGTGGTAAGTCGGCAGTCCGTCGCTTTTATAGATGACGATATCTTGATCGTTTTCGGCGATTGAAATCTCTCCGTGAATCAGGTCTAAAGCTTTGATTTTATCATTGTGGTTTCCATCAGATAAAAAGCGAATGACAAAAGGGTCACCATTTCTGATTCTTCTTTCTTTTTCTTCAAGACTCAAAAAACGGCATTTTGCAAATTTTCCATAATATCCAGGAAGAATTTTATTCGCTTCTTGCATTTTTCGGACTTCTGCTAGTTCTTCGAGCGTGCAAAAACAAGGATACGCTTTTCCTTGTGAAAGAAGATGTTTGATTGCGACTTTATAAATATCTGCTCGATTCGATTGAGCGTAAGGTCCATAGACACCTTCTTCATGATCACCGAGATAACCTTCATTTGGAATTATTCCAAATTCTTTTAATTCATTTAACAATTGAAGTCCAGAACCAGCGATTTCACGTTTGGTATCCGTATCTTCTAGACGGATATAAAAGACTCCGTTAGTCTGTCTTGCAACTTTATGACAAATCATCAAAGTGAATAAAGAACCAGTATGTAAAAAACCCGTCGGAGAAGGAGCAAAGCGAGTCACCTCACTACCAGGCATTAATTGCCTAGGTGGATAACGCTTTTCTAAATCCTCGAGCGTTTCATTTATCTCGGGGAAAATTAAGTTTGCTAATTGTTCGTTGGTCATTTGTTTTACTCCTAATCTCATTCACTTCTTGCAAGTAATTATCAGTTTGTTATAATAATACTCGCAATTCAATTTGCAGGTGTAGTTCAGTGGTAGAACACTACCTTGCCAAGGTAGTTATGCGGGTTCGATTCCCGTCACCTGCTCCAGACAAAAATCGAGTTCCCTTGTGGGGACTTTTTTATTCTTCACTCTTGTCTTTTTCATCTTCCACGTTATCTTTTTCATCTTCCACTTTATCTTTATCGCCTTCTATTTTGTCTTTTTTAATAAACGGATTGATCTGTTCTTGTAAAGAATCGATAAGTCCTCCAGCGGTCTTGCTCGCTTCGGTTTTAAAATGCTCATGATATGACATATAAATCTCTTCCATATTCGAAAAATAAAACGGAAGGAAAAACATCATCGCAAAAACCGCACCGACAAATCCAAAAGTGAAGAGATAAGTGAATTCAATCGTGAAGATACTAGTTAACAAAACTCCACTGATAAACCCGACAAAAAGCAAAATGTAAAGTGGGAAATTACTCCCCCAGTACTTCTTTCTTAAATCAGCAGCAATCGGCGTCTTAGCCTTTGTATAAATCATATAGCTCAGTCGATGATTTAAGATCGGCTGTTTGATTCTAAAGTAAAGTTGAAAAGAGTTATAAGAACTCGAAAGTGTATAGATAAAAAGAGCGACAAAAGATGCGGGTAAGAAAGTCAAATTATAGTAGATGGTAAAAGACGTTAAATGCTCCTCTAAAAATGTCGCCATTTCTTCAACTTTTCCTTCGTTCATCAAAACGAGAATTTGACTTTGGAGTTCGATGAATTGAGGATCGATACTCGCAGCGACAAGTCCACTGAAATAAGAGATGATGAAAGCCGTTGCTAAAAAACCTAAAAGTGCAAAAAGAAGTGATTTTAAGACTTTAAAAACTCCTCTAAACGGCACGGAAAAATATCCTAAAAAGAAACGCATTTGCCGGCTAAATGTCGGGTCAATTGCTTGTTTTAAGCCTAAATGCGAGGTCTGCGTAGCAAAGATAAATGGCATGACGATTAAGAAAAAAGCAAAGACCGGAATATCTGGAATTTCAGTGAATAATCCTAGGAGTGCAATGACGATTACAAGCAAGACTAAAACGAGCGATAGACTAATCGAATAAACCGGGTGGCTTTTAAAATTTTCAAGCGTTGCTTTTCTAATTTCTTTAAGACTCGCCATCAGATTTTTCCTTTCAGATTGCCCCGATTCAAATCGCTGACTTGTTCTTGCAATTGTTTTTGATTGATTTTAGCGACATCACGCGATTCAATCGCTGCGATTAATTTCTTCAGTTTATTGACTTGAATAATGTAATAATCTTCATCGCTTGATTTGATATTGATCGCACATTCTTTATTGACCAAACTGATCCCGACAAAAATCGATTCATCAGTCCCGGTTAAAATCGAGAGGCGTTTGATCAGACCTCTTAAATCATTGAACGGATTATCGATGTATTGCTTGTTTCCCTTTAAAGAAAATAAGACAAAGGATTTATCATCTCGACTACCGGAAATCGAACCTTCATAGTAACTGTCGATGATGATATAAATGTATTTATCTCCAAACAAAATGTGGTCGATGATCGCTACTGTTGTATCGCTGTATTTAAAGTGAAATAGATTGAGCAAATAATAATCTTGATATAAAGCGATTTTATAGACCTCGCGGCCATATAACTGCCGGAATTTCTTTTTATAAATCGCTTTTTCAATCGGTTTATATAGTAAAATGATTAAAAGTAAAATGACAATTATCGGCACGATAATGATGAAGATGATTTTCAATGTTTCAATATTATCGATCAAAAGCATTTTGACTCCTTTTCTTTTTTTTACTAACTAATCATAACAAATACTTCGCCCTATATTAAGAAAGTTAAATGTCTTTAATCGAAGATCGTTTCATCGTTTAAAACCGCATTTAACATTCGGTGGAACATTTCCGGTGCGACTTTAGTGGAAAGAGGAGGTAAATCATCTAAGAAAAACCATCTCACATCATCTGTTTCATATTCGTGATTTAAAAGTTCGCCATTAATTTTTCCAGTGAAAAGAGCAACGTATTCAGGAACACTATTTGGTTTTTTATAAGGAGTGTGATTGATAAGACCGACAAGACGAGTGATTTCAACCTTTGCCCCAGCCTCTTGAAGGCATTCGTTTTTAGCAGCTTCAGAAGGTGAATCATATAGATCTGCCCATCCTCCTGGAAAAGAATATGTCTGGCTTTTCGCTTCTCGCACGAGAAGGACTCTTTTTTTAGCAGCGTCTAAAATAATCGTCCTCACCGAAATGTTTGGAGTTGGGTAAACATCGCGAGAAAAATAATTCGGACGATTGAATTCGACTTCGAGAAACTTTTCAAGAAATTCTAGAGATATTTTGTTTATTTCTTGATAATTGCTCAAAGCATAAGGATCACTAGAATAGAGCAATCCAATCTTGGCAATCGATTGGATTTTAATAATGTAATCATAAATTTCTTTGCTATCCATATGTGTAATTATAAACTCTTGGATTGAGAAATTACATTTAAAAATGTATTATTGTCATATGAATCAGGAACAACTCGTCTTTTTATTCATCGCTCTTGGGACGTTTTCTTTTGGATTGATAATCTTTATTTTCTCTTGTATTTACTATGTGAAAAAAGACCACGTGATGATCATTGAAAAAATGCAGCAATACCACGGAACTTACACTCGTGGAATATATTGGTTTTGGCCTTTTGCCTACCGCAGAGTCGGTTATTACGCTTTGGTACCTTTAAAAAGAAAAATCCACCTTTATAA
>JBAYST010000019.1:0-14906 GCA_041676005.1 Bacilli bacterium
CACGAAATGAATAGTGGAATGTCAGCGAATTCGACTTTGAGAAGATTATCTGCAATTCACGGTTTTCTCGTCTTTTTGAAAAAAGAAAAATATTTGATGACTGAATTGGTCGAAGTGAGTGGACCGAAGAAATCTTTCCGATTTCCAATTTCTTTAAGCATTGAAGAAGTCGAAAGATTGCTCGAAAGCCCAAACTTAAAAAAACCAGACGGAATAAGAGATAAGGCGATGCTTGAAATGATGTACGCTTCTGGACTGAGAGTCGGAGAATTGCTCGCCCTTAGAAGAGGAGATGTCAATTTAAAAAACAAGATGATAAAAGTGATGGGAAAAGGGGCGAAAGAAAGAAAAGTTCCACTCGGAGATTTTGCCTTGCAATATCTCCTTGATTATTTGCACAAGGTTCGCGAAAAAAGCCTCGGAAAAGATAGTCCTTATTTGTTTTTAAACAAATATGGTAAACCACTATCCCGTCAATATTTTTTCAAGATGATTCGTAAATACGCTTTGGAAGCCGGACTGACAAAAACGATTTCTCCGCACACTCTTCGACATTGTTTTGCAACACATATGATCGAAGGCGGAGCAGAACTTCGAGCAGTCCAAGAAATGCTCGGCCATACGAACATCTCGACCACCCAAATCTACACGCACATGTCCGCTCAAAGAATCATCGGCGCTTATGATTTGTATATGGGCGATAAATAGTTTAAAATTACTTTTGTTTTTAAGAAACAATCTCAGGAGACAATTATGGATTATAAATTTAAAAGAGTGTTTGTTATCGTCGCTGATTCTGTTGGAATCGGAGCCGAACCAGACGCAGCAAAATTCGGAGATGAAGGCAGCAATACAATTGTGCACATCTCACAGAAATGCGGAGGATTAAACATTCCGCATATGAATAGTTTAGGAATTGGAGACCTAGCGCCAATTGAAGGAACGAATACCGTTTCTCATCCGACATCTTATGCCTCTCGGGCTCGAGAGATGAGCAATGGAAAAGATACGATGACCGGACATTGGGAGATGATGGGTATTTTGACCACACAACCATTTGTGACTTTCACTGACACAGGTTTTCCGAAGGAATTAATCGATGAACTCGAAGCTAAAACCGGTCATAAAGTGATTGGTAATATCGCCGCTAGCGGGACGGAGATCATCAAATTATTAGGTGAAGAACAGATGAGAGATAATTCACTTATCGTCTACACTTCTGCTGATAGTGTGTTACAAATCGCTGCTAGCGAGGAAGTGACCGGACTAGAAGAATTGTACCGTTGCTGTGAAATTGCCCGTGAAATTTGCATGAAGCCAGAATGGAAAGTCGGCCGAGTTATCGCTCGTCCGTTTGTCGGTAAAACCAAAGAGACATTCAAAAGGACATCAAATCGTCACGACTTAGCGCTTCGACCAGAAACTCCAACCGTGATGAACCTTTTAGATGAAAGCGGCCTAATGGTCAGTTGTATTGGAAAAATCGGTGATATTTTCGATGGTTACGGAGTCGTAAAAACACAAAAAACAGTCTCTAATGAAGACGGAATGGATAAGACGATTTTAGAAGCAGTCAACTCAAAATTCACCGAAGGATTTTGCTATGTCAACCTAGTTGAATTCGATTCTGAATTCGGACATCGACGCGACGCGATCGGATATGGGAAAGCTTTAGAAGCCTTTGATGTTCGAGTCGGTGAATTATTACCGCTTCTTCGCGAAGACGATTTACTCATTATCACTGCAGACCACGGTAATGATCCGACTTGGAGTGGAACTGACCACACAAGAGAGAAAGTTCCACTTTTGATGTATTCGCCATCATTTAAGAATGGTCGATACCTCGAAGAAAGAGCGTCTTTTGCCGATATCGGAATGACGATTTTAAAGAATTTTAAACTCACCAAACCCGATAATTTAATCGGTGAGCCGATCGAAGAATTATTTAATGATTAAAATAAGGAGAATAAACTAAAAATAATGAAAAAAAACATCATTGCAACTTTGAGTGTTCTCACTCTTGCTCTAACCGCATGCAATGCGACAGAGGAGAACTATAAAAGAGCGATATCGCCTTCTGGAGCTCCAGCGATCGCCTTTTACGATCAGACAAAAACTGATTATTTTGAAACGAATTCAACTCCTGCAAATGTTCTAGCACAGCTTCAAGCGGACAATTACGGAATGGTCGTTTTTGATTTTTACAATGGTTTAAAATCGCTGAAAGCAAATCAAGGACATTATAAATTAGCCAAGATCATCACCGGAGGTAATCTCTATTTAGTCGGAATCAATAAAACCGAAGCGCCGACTGTCGATGATTACATTGTTTCATTTGGTAAAAATCTACTTCCTGATATTGTCTATAAGGAAATTTACGGTGAAGACATCGCGGAAGTCACGCATTATGTTAACGCAGTTAATGATGCGCAAGGTGTTCTTGTCAGCGGCTTACATGAAGGTCATTTAGTCGATTATGTTCTAATCGCTCAGCCAGCATTATTTGCAACACTTAATAATGTTAATGCAGCGACGTACGGAACATTGACAGTCATCGATTCTTTAAGAGAAAAATGGACTGAAAAAACTGAACAAACCGCAATTCCACAAGCTGGACTTTTCCTTAATATGCAATATTATGTCAACCACAAGTCATACTATGATGATCAATTAGCACTTCTTGATGAAAGAATCGAAACGTGTATTGATGATCCTTTGACAATGAAAACGAAAATTGAAACCGACTTGCCATCTGAAGATGATCAAAAGGCTTTGTTTGGTTTTACTTCGAAAGTAGCTTATAACGTTCAAAAAGACGGAGCTAATGGTTTTGCTCTTGTCAGAGGTGAAGAAACAATCGATATTCATGGTTTTCTCACTTCGCTCAACATCTTAGAAGACTATAGCGACTTCATCTTATAAATCGAGAAAGAAAAAAGTGGATGCAAAAAAACCAAAAGAAAATTTGGCGTGAACTCATTCTTGTCTTAGCAGGGATCGGTTTTGTTTTTGTTCTTTGGTGGTTGCTTTCATTTTTGATTTCTTCGACTTTGTTTCCCGGACCATTGGAAACGTTTAGTGAGCTAGGGATATTGCTTAAAAAAGAATCGACCTATCTTGCAATTGGCGGAACGATTACGAGATTGTTATTATCTTTTTTAATCAGCTTTATCTTCGCGTTTGTTCTTGGAGTTATTGCCGGCTTTATCAAAGCGGTTAAAACATTTTTAAATCCGTTAGTCATCATTTTAAGAACAATTCCTACAGCAGCTTTGATTCTCATCATGGTCGTCTTATTACTTCCACAATATTCACTTTTAATCGTCACCTTTTTGATGATGTTTCCAATCATCTATGAAGCGATTGTCACCGGAATCGAAAGCATCGATGAATCGGTGATGATGGCACTTAAGATCGACGCTAAACCTTATAGTGCACAGAGTATTTTCCGCGTCATCATTCCGATGAGCGGGCCTTACATCCTTTTAGGAATCATTCAAAGTGTCGGCTTAGGAATGAAGGTTTCGATCATGGCTGAAGTCTTGGTCGGGAATAATCGAATTCCAGGACTTGGTATTATTATCAAAGAAGGTTATCAATACGCTTATATGTCTCAAGTCTTTGCAGTATCTTTAATCGCAATTGTCTTGATCGGTCTTTTAGATCTCGGGTTAAGACTTGCCAAGAAAAAAATAAAACATTAAAAATTATAATTTCAATAATAAGCTTCCTAAAAGTATTACTAGGAGGCTTTTTTATGGGAGCAGAAAAAAATGAACGTTTTAAACTTGAACCTAAAGAACAAGGAGAAAGCAGAGGAGTGAAATACGAAGGACTTAATGGGGTTAAGTCTCAACTCGAATGGATTAAAAGACAGCTCGAGTACGCATCGTTTTCAGAAAAGTATAAGTTGAGATACAATCTGAAGCGCGGTGAGATCTATGAATTCGATTGGGGTTATAACGTCAATGTCGAATTCTCAAACCGTCATTATGGAGTTGTTTTAGCAGACTCAAATGAATTCAATCCATTAGTCATTGTCTGTCCACTTAAAACAAATCGACACGGCGCTCATCCGCGGAGTGATGTCGATTTAGGATTCATTGAAGGACTAAGAGAGGGTGTGCGGACACTAGCAGTTGTTAATCAAATAAGGACCTTGGACAAAATGAGATTATATACAAAAACCGCGATTGCAGAAGAAAGTGAGATGGAGGAAGTCCCGAAGTTAGAACAAGGAAAAATCAAACTTATTTTAGCGGCTTACCAGACACTTTTATACGAAACAATCGAATGAAGCGATGCTTGAACGTAACGATATTAGTAGATAATTAGTAGTTTTATATATACCAAATATGTGGGAAACTATTAATTTTATAGATATTCTTTTTGAATGATTTTGAAAGCGATTTTCATAAAAGATAGACACAATCTAACTTTTATTATCATTTAGTTTACATAATGGAAATTATGCGAAGTAAGTGTTATTTTAAAAAGCCACTTCTTCTTCCTTGTGACTTTTATAAATAATTTTTAAAACATTCAGATGTCAGCTTGTTGTCGACATCTTTCATTTTTTTAAGAAGGTGTTTTTTGTTTTCTCGTAGGACATATATAAAGCCTTCTTTATAGTCGTTCTTCATTGACCGGATCATTTTCCGTGAATCATACCCACGACTCGGATCGATTTTATCGCTTGCATAAACTATCTTACTGATCGGATTCATCTCCCCACTTCCGGTTGCGTGGAATTCAATTGCCTCAAGAATCATTTGGTCTTCAATGTGGAAAACTTCGCGTGCAAGACGCGCGCTATAAAATTGATGATAAAGTTTTTCGCTCATCGGAAGATATTTAGCGTATTGTTTTTCGATGTTTGATTTTATTTCCTTATCAAGATTTTTTCCAAGGTCGTGTAATATTCCTCCAACATAAGCTTTATACGCATGTTCAATTTTATTATCTAATGCGATTTGATAAGCGAGTAACGCCACTGACTTACTATGCTCTAATCTTTGACCATTGATATATTTAGCGATTTGTTTCATGTAATAGAGATTGTGATCTTGGATATATTTTAAAACTCGTAGCGGACTATCAGGACGAAGAAGATTTCTAACCTCGGTTGAAGAGACATCAATTTCTTTTCCTTCCACCGCGAGCATTTTGAAACGTTTGATATTATCTTCTTTGATTTCGAAGTTCGTTCTTTTGAAATAAACGATTTTTGTCAGTGATGCGATTTCGTCTGCTTCTTTCCAGCGATGGAATTCGTTCACTTGATCTGCGCCGATGAGAAAGAATAAATTATCAGTCGGATAAATCTTCTTAAAATGCCTGACGGGTTGAATCGTATAATTATCAGCTTTGTTCAGCTCGAATCTAGAAACACTAAAACCTTCTTTACTTCGAAGGGCGATTTTAATCATTTGATATTTATCTTCTGGCAATGTCTCTTTCTCTTTCCAGACCGAAACACCATTAGGGATAAAAATTACTTTTTCGGCGTTTAGTTTCTCTTTTGCGATTTCCGCCATATTTAAATGCCCATGATGAATGGGATCAAAAGAGCCACCGAAAAGAATAATGTTTTTCATTTTTTTAACTTGATGATTTCCTTTTTGCGATTTTTTCGATAAAGGATGATTGTCCGCCCAATGATCTGAACGACTTCTCCATAAAGCGAGTTGACTAACTTATGGGCGATATCACCGATTTCTTCTTCGACCGTTTTTAAAACATCGACGATGATTAGTTCATGGGCGATTAAGGCTTTGTCGAGCAAATCAATTGTCGTCTTATTAATTCCGTTTTTGCCGATTTGATATTTGGTTTCGATTTCTTGATTGGCAATTTTCCGAAGTTGTTTCTTTTGTGTATTGGTTAACATAATCTTTATCTTGTCCTCGATTTGAAACAAGTCAGAGACGCCCCGCGCGGAAGCATAACTCTAATCGTTTGTCCTTTTGATTTTATTTTCATCCAGCCGAGGCCGCGAATCGCAATATCATAATCTTCTTCTTTTTTGTTTAAGACGATATCAAATAAATCAAAATCATGGAAATCTTGGTATTTTTCACTGACCGGTCGGACGTATCTTTTACTAAAATTCAGTTCAAAGAAACCATCAATTTTGCTATTGTTAACTTTTCTCAGTTCAACATTTTCGGCAAAACAGAATTCAACATTGATCGATGCACCTTTTAATAAAGATAAATATGCTAAACCACCGACAATAAAACCGCTACCGTTTGACAGTCTTTCACGTTTACAAACGATATTTTTCTTTGGAGTGATGTATTTAGATATGTCTTTTTCGACCATCATTTGAACTGAATCATTATTAAAAAATCCGGGCATTTCATAAAGTGTTGAAGAATTATCAAACGGAATCGAGAGGATTCTCAATCTGGTATCAGGATAATTTTCACTTTTGATCATGCGTTTAGATTTGTTTTGGAAAACCTTGAGCAAAACATCGATAATCGCACTTTTTCCAGATAAAGAAGAACCAATCAAATAAACATCGTGTCTTTTTCTTAATTCAGCGAGTTTCTTGGTGAAATCTTCAATGTTATAATTTTTCGTTGCGCTGACGAGAATGATATCAACGGGTTTAATTCCCACCGCTTCAAATCTCTCTTTTAAATATTGGATTAAAGACTCATCTTTTACGTTTTCACTGAACAGATCTCTTTTATTTCCGACGACGAGAATATTATTATTTTTGATTTTATCGGCTAAAGTCTTGTCGATTGTGCCGTTAAATGAAAACAAATCGACGATGAAACAAATAAGAGCATCAGACGCCACTGCATCGTCGAGAACTTTTAAAATATCGTGATCGATTTTTTCAAAGTCCAAATTGATATTGATTTGTAAATTACGATAACAATCTTCGCAATATAAAACTCGATCGCGCTTATCATCAAACAATTCACTGGGAATAAAACCAGGTTTTTGATCGTCATCGCTTTGTAAGACAACTCCGCAATTATTACAACGGAAGACTCTAGTAATTTTACTCATCGACGTTTCTCCAATCTCTTAATAAGTTAAGTTTTCGCAATCTTTTGATTTTTGGTTTTTCAAAAATTCTTCTAATTTTTGTAAAATTTTGATCGATATCGGTTAACGGTTTGACAAGAATTGTTTTTATTTTCGCTTTATTACCCGCGACAATATCGGTGAGAAGCTGATCGCCAACTAAAATCGTCTCTTCTTTTTTCATCCCTTCTAAAGCGAGAAGTTTATTGATTTTAAAAGCCCATGGTTTCATATTCATCGAAGTCATCTTCACTCCCAACGCTTTAGCGTAAGGTTCAACTCGATGGTGATAGTTATTGGAAACGATGATGAACTCAATTCCTTGTTCTTTGAATTTCTTGATCAGAGCTAATGCTTCCTTAGAAGGCATTTTAACTTTATAAGAATCCAACGTGTTATCAAGGTCGGTCAGAATCGTTTTTATGTTGAGTTTTTTAAAAAAATCAACATCTATTTCATATAACGAAGACGCATATGCAAATGGGATGTATTTTTTGTTCATCATTTTCCTCACTATTTTATAATACATAAAAACACTTATTTATTGTAGAGATTTAATATATATAGAAATTGTTCAAGAAGATAAAAAAGGCCTCACAAGGCCTTTAAAGTTTTTTAGTGGACGCTATTTTAAATCATCAAAAATTGAGATTTGTTCAACTGTTCCCTTTTTTTCTTCATCATCGGAATCGTCTTCTTTTTCCAAAATGGTTTTCTCTTTGACAATCACCGGAGTTGAAACGAGAGTCTTATCGACATAATCGATTGAAGATTGACAAGAGAAGATGACTGCGAAACGGATTTTAGCTCCGAGTTTTTCAATATTACGCTTTGCGTATTTATCAATATCAGTCAAATAGAAATCCGAAATTGAAAATTCAAATCGTTTTTTAGCTTGGTCGAGAGCGATGAAGTTCATCTTTCCAAGGTCTCGGACAACTTTTTCACTGCCTACCAAAAGATGAACATCGCTTTTGAAACATCTGAACACCGTTGAAGTTTTTCCTAAACGCGGAGAAAGAATTGCTTTATTGACGTCGAAGATTCTCGTGCATCCTCGATTGGTGACCAAAACAATTTTGTTTTTTTCTTCTTCATCAAAGGTGAGTAGTCCGCTGATGTAATCATTTTTAAGACCACTCATCGCTTTTACTCCGCCGGCTTTGATTCCGATCGGTGTCAATTCGTTTTCATTGAATAAAGCAGCACTTCCATTAGCGGACAAAACGAGGACATTTTTATTTCCAGTTGAAATTCGTGCTTCTGCGACTTCATCATCGGTCATCAATCTCATACACTTGATCGGCTTTGAAAATCGAGTCGTTTCAAATTGCTTGATTGAGGTTCGTTTTATCTGACCTTTTTTGCTGGCGATAATCATGAAAATATCATCTCTGAATTCGCTGATTCCAACCACGCGAATTATCCGTTCCTCATTGCCTGAAAAAGCGACGATGTTATTGATGTGAACACCTTCGTCTTTCCATTTGTTTTCACTGAGTAAATAAACCGGAACATAAAGATAGTTTCCTAAATTTGTAAAACAAATTAGGAAGTCGGTTGTAAAAACTCTCGCAGTAGCGACTAAAATATCTCCATCTTTTAATGCCGGAAGAGCACCTTTTCCACTGCTCGTAAATGACTTGATTGATGAGCGTTTAAAATACCCATCTCGAGTGACAGAAATCATCACTTCTTCCTTAGCGATTAAATCGCGTTTATTGATCGGTTTGAAATCCGTTTTTTCTTCGATTGCAGTTCGACGTGGAGAACCGTATTTCGCACTGATATTTCGTAAATCTTTGACGATGACTCGTTTGAGTTTTTTCTCATCTGCAAGAATTTCTTCTAAGGTTAAAATATTTTTTTCGAGTTCTTTTTTCTCTTTTTGTAAAACGACTTCATCGGTATGACTGAGTTTATATAAAGGCATCATGACAATCGCTTCAGCTTGTTCATTGGAGAAATTGAATTCCTTGATCAAGTTTGCTTTTGAATCTGCTTTATCTTTGCTCGCTCTAATGATTTCGACGACACGAGTAATGTTTAAAGATGCCTCGATTAAACCGACGACGATATGCAAACGAGCGCGGTATTTTCCTAAATCGAATTCGCTTCTTCTTGTGATAACTTCAATTTGATGAGCGATATAAGCATCAACAAAATCAAGAAGATTAAGAGTCTTTGGGCGGCCATTGAAAATCGCGACCATATTTGCAGAATAAGAAGTTTTAAGTGAAGTTTTAGCCATTAAATAATTGAGAATTAATTCCGCAGGAGCGTCCTTTTTCAAATCGATAACGATTCTAATTCCACTAAAATCGCTTTCGTCACGGACTTCTAAAATTCCATCAATTGCCTTGGAATGACGGATTTTATCAATTTCATAGACTAAATTTATTTTGATAATTTTGTATGGAATTTCAGTGATAATAATTTGCTGTATGTCTTTTTTAGTGACAATTTCACTTTTTCCGGTGACTTCAATTCTTCCGCGTCCGGTTTCATAAATCGCCTTTAGTCCATCGCTTTTAAAGATGACTCCTCCAGTTGGGAAGTCAGGTCCTTGAACGATTTCAAGCAATTTTTCAATCGTCACATTTTTACGGTTGATTCGATAGATGATCGCATTTGAAATTTCGATGAGATTATGAGGAGGAATTTCAGTTGCCATCGCCACCGCAATTCCTTCAGAGCCATTGACGAGCAAATTTGGAAATCGCGCTGGCAAAACAACTGGTTCTAAAGCTGTATCATCAAAAGTCAGTTGCATATCAACGGTGTTTTTTTCAAGATCGCGGAGCAACTCATTGGCGAGTTCGCTCAATCGAGCTTCGGTATAACGATAAGCTGCAGGAGCATCGCCATCAATCGACCCATTATTACCTTGAAAGTCGATGAGAGGTTCACGGTATTTCCAATCCTTGCTCATTTGAGCAAGGGCTTCATAAATCGAAGTGTCACCATGAGGGTGATATCTTCCCATCACCGTTCCGACGGCGTGTGCACATTTTCGAGTCGGTTTATTAAAAGTATTCCCTTCGACATGCATCGAATAAAGAATTCTTCGTTGAACGGGTTTTAGTCCATCCCGGACATCGGGAATCGCTCGATCTTGAATTACGTATTTAGCGTAAGTGGCATAGCGATCTGCCATGACGCTTTCAAGAGGTTCAATAGAGATGTTTTCTTCGTTGACGATTTCGATGATTTCTTGTTCTTCTGTTTTTTTCTTCTTCGCCACCTTACTTCACCTCCTTAATAAATGTATCAATTTTGTTGAAGTCGACATTTTCTTCAACCCATTGTCTTCGCACCGATGCATCTTTACCCATTAAAACTCCGACTTGCTTTTCTACGAAAAGCGGATCTTCAATGCTCACTCTGATCAGCAGACGACTTTTTGGATCCATCGTCGTTTCTTTAAGTTGATTCTCGTTCATTTCGCCTAAGCCTTTATAACGAGAGATTTTATATCCAGGTCCAACTTTCTTCTTCGCTTCTTCTAGATCTTTATCATTCCAAGCATATTCTTGAATAACTTGTTTATTCATTTCTTTAAACACTCGATATAAAGGTGGAACCGCGACATAAACATGTCCGGCAGTGATCAAGGTTCTCATGTAGTGATAAAAGAAAGTGAGCAAAAGAGTTTGAATGTGTGCTCCATCGGTATCAGCGTCCGTCATGATGATGATTTTTCCGTATTTGATATCGGCTAAATCAAAACTTTGACCAAATCCTGCTCCGATTGTTTTTATCAAAGTTGCAAATTCTTCATTTTGTAATAACCTTTCAACAGAAATCGAATCGGTGTTAAGAGGTTTTCCACGTAGTGGAAGAATCGCTTGATGAATTCGGTCCCTTCCCTTTTTGGCCGTTCCTCCAGCTGAATCACCTTCGACGATAAATAACTCGTTTTTTAAATATTCTTTGCTTTGTGCAGGAGTTAATTTATCACTTAAAATTATTTCTTGTTTTGCTTTTTTAGAGTTTCTCGATTCATCTTTTGCTTTTCTAGCAGCAATTCGTGCATTTTGTGAATCGACACATTTTTGAATTAAACGAACCGCAATTTCGTTATTTTCAATCAAGTAATAAGTGAACTTTTCATATATGAAATTACTGACTGCAGCATTAGCTGCCGGAGTTCCTAATTTGCTTTTTGTTTGCCCTTCGAATTCGATGTTCGCCTCTGGAATTTTCAAAGAAATGACCGCGGTTAAACCTTCTCGAATGTCGTTACCATCTAATTTTTTTCCTCGTGTTAGCTTGTTGGATTCGGCAAAATCATTGACGGCTCGAGTGATTCCGGTTCTAAAACCGGTTTCGTGAGTTCCTCCATCTCGAGTTCGAACGTTGTTAGCGTAGGAATAGATAGTCTCGTTATAGTCTTCAAGACAATATTGAAATGCTATTTCAATATTAATTTGATTCTGATCATCGGAAAAATGAATGATCGGCGTCAAAGGATTTTTGTTTTGGTTGACAGTGGAAACGAACTCACGAAGTCCATTTTCATAGAAAAATTCTTGAGATAACCCACTTCTTTCATCTTTCAAGATGAAACGAACCTTTTTCATCAAGAATGCGGATTCTTGAATATGGTTATAAAACATATCCCATTTGAAATCGATATTTGGGAAAACTTTTGAATCTGGTTTGAAATTGACAAGTGTTCCATGCTTATTAGTCTTTCCAACTACTTCAATTTCAGATTTTTCTCTTCCTCCATTTTGATAGCGAAGATGAGTTATTTCACCGTCTCTAAAGACGGTGACATCCAACCATTCACTGAGCGCATTTGTCACTGCGGCTCCAACTCCGTGCAATCCGCCAGCACTTTTATAAACAGCACTACTGAATTTTCCACCAGCGTGGAGTTCGCCAAAAACGAGCTCTAAAGCTGATTTATTTGTCTGATGTTGAATTCCTGTAGGAATTCCACGACCTTCATCTGCCACACTGCAAGAGCCATCTTTATGGATGGTGATTGTAATCACATTACCAAAGCCTGCTAGAGCTTCGTCAATTGCATTATCGATTACTTCCCAAACAAGATGATGCAAACCATAGGTGTTTGTTGAACCGATATACATTCCCGGTCTTTTTCTAACAGCCTCAAGGCCTTGCAAGACCTCAATGTTATCTGCTCCATATGTTGTTTTTTTAATATTGGCCATTTGCTCCCTCTCAATACTATGTACGCATAAAATGTACATTCTACTTGTAAATATATATTCATTTAGTAAAATAAAAAAGCGAAAATGAATGAGGAAGTATGGATATTATTTTATATAATATAAGTCTTGCAATATTTTGCTTAATCATCGGTTATGGCTTTGGTTCTATCCCAAGTGGGGTTTGGATCGGGAGACTGATTTTTAAACAAGACCCACGTGATTTTGGCAGTCGTAACTCGGGTGGAACGAATGCATCACGACTCTGGGGTTTTAAATATGGATTTTTCGTTTACTTATCCGATTTTCTAAAAGTCGCGATTCCACTTTGGTCTGTTTGGGCTTTTTTGACCTTTGTCAACATTCACGGTGCACCACTGATTCCGACAACCGCCGAACTTTTAAGTGGAGATACCGCCGGGCATATTTGCCAGTGGCCAGTTTATTGGCTTGTTTCCTTCGGTGCAGTTTTGGGACATTGCCATCCGCTTTACGCACAATTTCAAGGTGGGAAAGCTGCAAGTATTGTCTTCTCAACCGCCATTTTTACTTCTTGGTTTGTCGGCATTGTCTCGGCATTTGGTTTTTTCGTTTCTCTTAAAATAAAGAAGTATATTTCTCTTTCCTCGATGATCGGTTCGACCTTAGGCTCGATAGCTGCATGGCTCACTTGTATTCCGCGTTTTAACCGTTATGTGATGTATGGACAAACATTAGCGCCAGGGTATGTTTTTGCAATCGTGATGACTTTGTCTACTATTCTTTTAATCTTCCGTCACCGCACGAACATCACTCGACTCAAGAGCAAGACAGAACGAAAAATTACCTTCCTCAAATAACAATTTAACTAGTGGATAACTAGTAGATAATTAGTAGATATAGACCATGTGTAAAACAAATTCACACTGGTCTTTTATTACAAAAAAGATAGTTGTAGTCTTGGTTTTACATTGACTTTAAATTAGTTTTTTTTCGTTATACTTTTTTTGGCTATATAAATGATAAGCACAAAAAAACACCCCACTGCAATCGTGAGGTGTCTTCCTTTTTTACTTTTGCGAGTTGACGTTTCGCATGATTTCACGAATTTGTTTTTCGCTTGCGGGACGACCCATCGAAGCAAACATCGCGCGAATCATTTTTTCATTAATTGGAGGATTTTCTTTCATCTGTTTTTGGAACCACCAACGGGCGATAAAAAAGCCTGCTACTGCTCCAGCGATCAATACTCCAACGAGTGATAAAACAAAAACCCAAATTTCAATTGTCATGATTTCCCCCTCCTATGCTCTGCCATCATAGTCCCCATTATCAGTTCTGACGAGAACAACTTCTCCTTCATTGATAAATAGAGGAACTCTTATTTTTAATCCGGTTTCTAAAATCGCATCTTTTAAAGCTTTGTTCACAGTGTCTCCGCGGATTGCGGGTTCGCATGAAGTGATTTTAAGTGCTACTTTAACGGGCATGTTGACTCCGAGAACTTCATTTTCGTAAGAGATGATTTCAACGACTTCATCGCCTTTTAAAAATTTGAGTTCCCATTCGAGTCGACTTTTTGCGATTTCGATTTGTTCAAATGTCGTTTGATTCATAAAGACGAGCGCGTCTCCATTATCGTAAAGATATTGCATTTGAACCTTCTCGAGTCGAATTGTCTCAATTCCATATCCGCTATTACGAGATAGTTCGATCACTGCGCCAGTACGAAGATTTTTAACTTTTAACTTCGCAACCATTTTGCGCATCGCGGTTTTATTGAGCAAAATATCGATGACTTGGTAAATATTTCCTTCTTCGAGGAAAAAATTCCCAGGTCTTAATTCGGTGACATTAATCATATATATCCACTCTCCTTTATTGCAATGTGTTTTAATTCTAAACAAAACGGACTTACATTACAATGTAAAACCATTATTCGTCTAGTGAATCTATCAAAGCTTGGCCACTTGCATCAGAGGGCATTCGTAAGTCTCCGCGCGGTGAAATTGCCACCGAACCAACTTTTATCCCATCTGGCAAACAAGATCTTTTAAATTGATTATTGAAAAATCGCGTTAAGAATTTTTTGAGCCAATTTTTAATTACTTCTGGGGAATATATTCCTTCGTATGCGTGACTTGCAAGAAAAAGAATTTTCTTTGGTGAAAAATTATGTCTTAAGAAATAGTAGATAAAGAAGTCGTTTAATTCATAAGGGCCGACAACATCTTCGGTTTTTTGGGCGATTTCACCTTTTTCTAGAAGAAGGAGTTCAGGAGAAATCGGAGTGAGAAGAATGTCATTCAAAGTTTCAAAGATCTCGCGATGATCTAAAGCGTATTGGCGAATCAACTCTTTGACCAAAGTTTTTGGAATTGAGGAATTTAACCCATACATCGATAGATGATCTCCTCCGTAAGTCGTCCACCCTAGACACAACTCGCTCAAATCACCGGTCCCAACCATCAAGCCCCCGACTTTATTTGCATAATCCATGAGGATTTGGGCTCGCTCTCTTGCTTGGGCGTTTTCAAATGTGATTGAACGATCGTTTTCATCTAGTTTTATGTCTTTGAAATGTTGTTTGATTGCCTCGGTGATGTTTATCTCTTTAAGTGTCACATTTGTTTGTCTTGCAAGTTGGACTGCGTTTTCATATGTTCTTTTGCTCGTTCCAAAGGACGGAAGTGTTAAGGC
>JBAYST010000020.1:0-14698 GCA_041676005.1 Bacilli bacterium
AAATAAATATTGAATAAATAACTTCCATCACGTTTATCAATGAAAATGCTCGAATTAGCTAAAGCGTGCAAAACCTGGTTAAGAGCACCGGTGTTAGTCACACTCAAGACATCGACATTAGCAAAATCTAAATCTTCAAACTTACCAGCAGCTTGACATAAATCGGCAAAATTTTGACCTTCAATTGCCCAATTTTCAACGTTGTTAAATGTAATTCCTTGATCGACGTTGATGAGATTTAACGAGGCTAAGTTAGCATCGAGGAAATCTCCAAATGTCGCAGAGAAAATTGCCGATCTATCCACCGCGGCTAAAATCGCTGAAATATTAAAAACTTCATTTAAATCAGATAAGTTCTCTCCGATGTTATAACTAGGATCGTCGAACACATCTAAAATCGAATCACCGTCTCCGTTTAAAGTGCCTAAGGTTGCAACAACACCTGCGAGAAAACCATTTTCACCATCGAAAATCGGGTTTCCATATTTATCCCGATAGTAATCACCATTTATGGTTCGTGAATTAGACCATTTGTGAGAAATTCCGTGTCGATGTGGTTCAAGCGTGACGACATCTTCCTTAAAAGTTAAAGCACTAGGCATGGTGGACGAACCGGTTTCGCCAAAAATAAAGTTGAGAATATCAAAATAATTATTATATAAATCTCCATCGTAGAAATCCGTTTTTGGATTGATGATTTCTGAATCGAATATCGCATCTAAAAGAAAAGCAAAATTTTCATAATTCTGAGAGATTTTGTTCAACATCTCTGAAGGATTGGTAATTGAACCAAAATCATCGATTGTTTCTTCGACTTTTATAAAGGCAAAGAGTAAATCTCCAAGTTCTTTCCCTAATTTAGGAACCTCTAGATTAAAATTATTAACGTCTAACCCGAGATTAGCAAATTTATCTCCAATCGATTCAGAAGTTAAAATGTTTTTAAAAGAATTTTTAAAAGCAGCAGATAAAATTTTTGAATTATCTAACATGATTAAAAGTTTTCTCAATGTTTTAACTTTATTCATATCCAAACTATCAAGAGTTATAGTTTGATCTAACAATCCTAAGCTCTCACCCGCTTCTTGGAATAACAAAAGCGTTTCAAACACATGATAAAATTCTTCTTTTAAATTTTTAATTCTTGGACCGACACTCGATAAATCATAAAGCACGGAAGCAACCGCTTTTGTGTCAAAAGAAGATTCTCCATCTGTTGTCCCACCGATCATCGAAGATAAAAAGTCGGTGATCATCGGAAGTAAGTTTTTGAATAAACTTGTATCAAATAAATTATAACGACGTCCAGGAATTTTCTTTCCACTAGAATCATAGACGACGGTAAGACCATCAGAATTACAATTGATAAGATTCCCAGATTGATCAAATTCTCCAAGTAAAATCGTTCGAATCGCATCGGCATTTTGAGAAAAAATTTCTAGCAGTAACTCGTTATCATCATCACCTTCCTCAGAACTATCCTTGAGTGTTCCGTGATTCGGTGCTTTTTTAGTAGAAGGAATTAATAACCCAGAAGTTTCCTCATCTGGAGAATCTCCTTCAAACGAATCATCTGAAAAGGAAATAAGCGAAACAATCCGAGAGTCAACTTTATTGAGATAAAAAAGTGTATCGTAAACAATGGCAAATTCAGAACCCCATTGAATCGAATTTATTTCTGTCCAAGAAATTGGCAAGAAACTTCCAACTTCTTCGTTTGTAATTGCAAGAGTTGAAATAATAGCAGGAATTGCCCGTGAAAGAAGTTTCGACTTATCAATAGTTTCTAACGCTCTTTTAATGTATCCATAAGATTCATCTGAAAGCATCACTTCTGTCATCTTTTTAAAGTCAAATTCATCTAAAACTCCGCCGTCTTCATCTAAAATTCCACTGAGTATTCCAGAATAAAGAACATCGGCTAACATCAATTCAATATTCGCTGTTTCATCTTTCCAATCAAAATCAGAAATTTCTAATAATTCGCTATCGATGTATTGAGAAAGCATGTCGCTGTTCAAAGCGATAGTAGCAATAACTGGAAGTAAAATCGTCACTAATCCGGATGAATTTAAACTCGAGAACAAAGCATTTAAAGTTTCTGCTGAAAGCAAGTAGGATGTATCGATTGTGAGATCGGTTCCTTCTAAAAACGCGCCAGACATGATGGTTCCAATTTCCGCGACGTTAGAAAGTTGATCTAGTAAAGAGGTTGTCACTCCATTTATTGTCACAGAGGTAAACGAATTCATAATGCTTGCATCAAAAGTTATCGAAGTCCCATCGATGGTCCAATTAAAAACCGATTGTCCGATAATAGAATTATTATATGCGTCAATAAATCCGCCTATAGTTACAACCATTTCATTACTTGAGTCAGGTTTATTATTTTGCCAACTCCTGTTTACGGTATTGACGATTGCACTAAAAGGAGCGATTAACATTCCGGCGACAAGGACAAAACGCACACCTTCTTCTAAGGCAGCAAGCCAGCGCACTTTAACGATTTTTCGAATTGCTTTTGGGACAAAATGTTTAAAACCGATGTGCCACAGTAACAAACAAAACAAATTTCCTAAAGTGACAATTAAAATCATGTCGACAATAAATACAACATATTTTAAAACCATACGCGCTATTCCTAACGCGGTGTTAAAAACTTCTGTGGTCGAACCGTAGATTCCGTTTCCTTCAAGAAAGAAGGCTAAAATATCACGCAAAGTACCAAAAACCGTAGAGGTTGCAATCGCAACTCCTTCCCCTGTTTCATTGGTAACAATTACATATTTAGCAATCCAGTCGATTCTAAGACTCCCAACAGCGTCGATGAGTAAATCGAGTGTCCCCATCGCAACGCCAATTAAAATAATCATAAAAAGAAGGCGAAAAGTCGAATAAAAAACTCCCTTTTTAAGCCCGATGAGCATTGCGATTATTAAAAATAAAATAAGACCGATAAAGATTCCGAGTAATGACCATTGAAAGATTTCAATAATTTGATTTGTATCCATAATTTATAAATTTATTTTAGCAAATTAGATAACTTAATAAAAGTTATTACTATAAGAAAATATTTTAATAGTGTAAACTCGAATGTGGAGATATTTATGTTGATAAAGAAAACCACATGCGATAATTGTGGCACAAAATTTGATGAATGTTTAGAGGAGTGCTCTAAATGTAAAACCAAGAGTAAGAGATTCCTCGAGTTAAATTTAAATCCTAAGATGACCTGGATGAACACAGCTCGTCAACTCAGTCTTTTTCTCCTTGGTTGGCTTGGATTGAACATCATTAGTCTTATTTATGTTTTTTTAAGTTTAGCGATCGAGGTTTTTATAAACGGATTAGAGTATGATGCAGCTCTTGCATTAATTTCAACTCCCTTTAATGCAATGTTAACTAATGGAGTTTCTTACACTTTATTATTAGTTGGGATGATTATTATCATTTGGCCACATATTCGAAAGATTTTGCAGAGTTTTGCCTCTGGAAAAAACATTTTAAACGGTTTTTTACTCGGATTTGCATTGATCGGCGCAACTGCTGTTTATGGTCTAATTATTTCTTCTTTTTATTCAACAAGTGGTAACGTAAATCAAAACACTCTTGAAATTTTGATAGCGGACTATCCAATTCCTGCAATTTTGATTTTTGGGATTATCGGACCACTCGCTGAGGAATTCACATATCGCGTTGGGCTGTTCAATTTATTATCCCGCTCGAAACGATGGATTGCTTACTTATCGACAGCATTGATTTTTGCGTTTATTCATTTCAGTTTTATTTCAATTTTCACTTATATAAATGCCCCGACTTTAGATAATTATGAAGCAGTAATAAATGAGTTAATAAACATTCCTCAATACTTAATTGCTGGTCTGATTTTGAGTTTTACTTATGAACAATTCGGATTTGCTGGTTCTTCGATTGCGCATATTTTAAATAATTTAATTTCCATAGTCGGTGTCTTACTAGTTTCTAACACAATTATTAAATAATGGATCAAACAATGAAAAAAATGACGATTCTGCCAGGATTTTGGTTAAAAGTCATCGCAATGGTTACGATGACATTTGATCATATCGGCTTTTTCATGGCTTATTCTCACCAAAACGAGACTTTATACATCCTTGGACATATCTTTAGGGTAATCGGGCGAATCGCACTTCCTCTTTTCGTTTTTCTCGCGGTCGAAGGTGCGTTACACACTAAATCAATTGGGAAATATATTTCAAAATTGACACTTATTTTAGTCCCGATTTTGATTTTTCAAATCATCGCACATTTTGGGTTCAGTCAACCTTTTTATCAAGGAAATATTTTCATTGATTTAGTATTAGGCGTCATCATGATTTGGGCTTTAAAGAACAAAAAAATAGGCGTGAAATTTATTGCAATCATTCCTTTGATTTTCGGAATTTTAAGTTTGCTTTGTTTTAATTATGAAGCGGCCCATTTAGGAGAATTCATCTGGTGGTTTCCATATTTTTTAAGAACTCAATACGATGTTTTTTCGATCGCTCTTTTCTTAACTTTTTATCTTTCTTATAAAATTGTTCCATTGATATATAAAGAACGCGGATTAAACCCTGAACTGCATAGTGAAAATTATTACTATCGGTTGTCGCTCAACCTCTTTTCCGGTGCTGCCTTAATCATTGTTACCTTGTTATATTATGCGTACGGGAACTACATTATCCCTATGCTCGGTCATGATTTTATCGCACATTGGGATCTTGCCGCGCAAAATGCAGCGATGATCGCCTTTATACCAATTTTTCTTTATAACGGAAGGCGTGGATATAATAAAAAATGGTTCACTATTTTCTCTTATTTATATTATCCAATGCATCTTATTACCATCTTTGTGATATTTAGTATTATTATGTTGCTGTGATTTTAAGGAGGATTTAATATGATCAAACACACAACTAACTTAAACGAATTTAACGAACTCATCAAAGAAGGCACTGTTCTTGTAGATTTTTTTGCAAGCTGGTGCGGACCATGCAAAATGATCGGACCGGTTTTAGAAGAAATTGATGCGAACAAGGAAACGACTGCTTCAATCGTAAAAGTCGACGTTGACCAAGCGCGTGAAATCGCGATGCAATATCGGATTCAAGTCATTCCGACTTTGATTTTATTCAAAAACGGAAGTGCTGTAAAAAAAGAATCTGGTTTTATGAATAAATCTAGATTGCTCGATTTTATCGAAAAATAAAAAAACTCGTTGAGAGCAGAGATCAATTATTATATAATCAAAGCCACGAGAACTGCGCAGGTGTAGTTCAGTGGTAGAACATCAGCCTTCCAAGCTGATTATGCGAGTTCGATTCTCGTCACCTGCTCCATTTGCTTAAAAAACCTCGACAAGTTCGAGGTTTTTATTTTTTATAGACCTTTGGATAAAATGTTTTTGGGTCAGACATAATGATAAGAGCTGGGAACATAAAGTTCGCTAGGGGGCAACAACAAATCATTTAGTCTGACAAAAAAAGAGTAGCACAGCCGAACTGTTTGTCAATCATTAGTTATCATTAGCGATAATGTTAAATCATCTCTGAATAGATATCATCTTTAAGAGGGGAAAAAATGATATTGCCAATCGCAGAAAGAATAAAAATTTTAAGAACGAACGCGTCGATGACACAAACTCAATTGGCGAACCGACTCGGTGTCACTAGATCAAGTGTCAATGCTTGGGAAATGGGAATTTCAATCCCGACAACCGACAAAATTGTCGAAATCGCAATTTTGTTTGGAACGACAACCGATTATATTTTCGGATTAGAAAACAGAAAAATGTGCGATTCTTCTAATATCAATCCTGATATTCGCGCGATTTTAGAGAATTTAATTAATTATCTCAATAATCTCAATCACAAAAATGATAATTAATTAAAGCGTTTTTAGTTAACTGAGAAGTTTATTTTGTTAAAATATAGATGTTTTAAAGTGGAGGTTTTTATGAAAAGAATAACGCCGGACATTTATTACATTGGATATAACGACAATAAAATTGATTTGTTCGAGAGTCAATTGCCTTTGTCTCACGGGATGGCATATAACTCTTATTTAATTTTAGACGAGAAAATTGCCATTATCGATTCCGTTGAATTACCTGGAAAAGATGTGTGGTTTTCGAGCATCAAAGAAATTTTAGGAAACCGCGAACCAGATTATTTAGTCATCGAACACATGGAGCCAGATCATTCAGGAAGTATTTTAGAATTCATCAAAAAATATCCTTCTGCAAAAATAATCACTAATCAATTGTCTTTAATGCTTTTAAATCAATTTTTTGATTATGACTTTAGTGACCGAGTTATCGTGATTAAAGAAAAAGATAAAATTTCCCTTGGTAAACACAGTTTAGAATTTTATTTTGCTCCAATGATTCATTGGCCTGAAGTACTTATGGTTTATGAGGAGTATTCAAAAACTTTTTTCAGTGCTGATGCCTTTGGCAAATTCGGAGTTATTGACACAGAAGATAATTGGATCGATGAAGCGCGCCGCTATTATTTTGGAATTGTCGCTAAATACGGAATACAAGTTCAAAATCTTTTAAAGAAAATTCAACATCTACAAATTGACCGGATATGTTCTCTTCATGGTCCTATTCTCGATAAGGATTTAGGAAAATATATAGCCTTGTATGATAAATGGTCAAAATATGAAAGTGAAAATACCGATGGAGTATTTATCGCCTATACTTCCGTTTACGGAAATACCGAAAAAGCAGTCAAGCTTCTTGAAGAAGAATTGCGCGATCAGGGAGTTAAAGACGTGTTGAGTAGAGATTTATCGCTCACACAAATACATGAAAATATCGCGCATGCTTTTCGCTATAAAAAGATTGTTCTTGCTACGACGACATACAACACCGGGATTTTTCCAACTATGCACTACTTTCTACACGGGTTAATTGAACGTAATTGGCAAAATAAAACAATCGGTATTATTGAAAACGGTTCTTGGGTTCCGCAAGCCGAAAAAGAAATGAAGAATTTTCTTTCTCCTTGTAAAAATTTAAAATTTGTTGAAAAAAGTGTTCATATAAAATCAGGAATCAAAGATAATAATATAGATGAGATTAAAGCGCTTGCTGAAATCTTAAGAAAGGAAGAATGACATGAAATACGTTTGCACTGTATGCGGTTTCGTTTATGACGAAGAAATCGAAGGAACCAAATGGGAAGACTTGCCAGAAGATTGGGTTTGTCCTCTTTGCGGCGCAGGTAAAGACGCCTTCGTCAAACAAGAAGACTAAAAAAAATAGTGATGCTCGCATCACTTTTTTTATAAAAATGTTATTATGTTTTGGATATGAAAATAGTGATTGCGACAGCGAACAAACACAAAGTTGAAGAAGTAAGGCGAATTTTATCACCTCACGGCATCGAAGTCCTCAGTCTTTTTGATATAAATCAAAATCTTGATGATGTCGACGAAAACGGTAAGAGCTATGCTGAAAATGCTTTAATAAAAGCAAAAGAATTAAGCAAAAAAACAAATCTTCCTCTTATCAGCGATGATTCGGGTTTAGAAATAACAGCTTTAAGCGGGAAACCGGGAGTTTTCACGGCACGTTTTGCCGAAGAAAAAGGCGGACATTTAAAAGCGATGAATTATATTCTATCAAAAATCGAAGGCAAAGATCGTTCCGCTAGATTTGTTTGTTCAATCGCTTTTATCGATGAAAATAAGCACGAACACATTTTTACGGGGATTTGTGCCGGTCAAATTTCTCATGAGATTCACGGTAATAGTGGTTTTGGCTACGATCCATTTTTTATACCCGAAGGATGTGATCAAACATTCGCCGAACTCGGCGAAGAACTCAAAAATAGAATTTCACACCGCGGTCTCGCTTTATTCGCATTGGTCGATTATTTAAAAGTTGAAAAATTGATTTAATTATTTTTAGTTTTTTTTGTTAAAAAAATTTGAAATAGTTTATAATATTTTTATGAATGAAAATGAAATTTTCGAACTTTTAAGCGACAAAAACAAATCCGTTGCGAATTGGGATTCGCTCCTAGTTTATTTTGCACAACGTTTTAACAACAATGATTTAAACGGTTTATATAATCTTGTTTTATTAGCAAAAAAGAAAGCGGAGGAATCATCTGATTTTACAATTCTAGATTTAATTTATTTCGATTTCTTTTTAGCTTCTATTTTGCATAGGGAATTTGTCGGTTGGCGAGGGGTAAAGCATCTTGAAGATGCAAAAAAGAAATTGGATAAAATTGATTTAAAAGATATCGGCGATAAAGAAAAAAATGAAATTGCAAAATTTTATTATGATTTGGGGAAACATTACGAACAAATCGAATTATTAAAACCCGCTGTCGAGACTTATTTAAATTCCTCTAATATATATTACGATTTAGACAAAAAAGAAGATGCTCAATATATTGACAGCAAAATTATAGAGTGTAATTATCGCCTTTATTCTCGTGACTGTCATCTCTTAACCAAAGAAATTATCATCAAAAAATACGGTAGAAAATCTTACCTTCTTCGAGTTTTGGAAATCGTTAAACAAGAAAAATATAATTCGGTTGAACAAAGCAAAGAATACTTAAATGTAATCAATAAAGTTAATGAGGAGTTAGTTAGAATGGGAGTTTATTCTAACGATTTAAATTATAAAAAAGAAAAACAGCGGCTTTTAAAAGAACGAGGAATAGATTGGCAATATTGATTTAATCAGCAAAAGTGCAGTATTTTTCTAGAAAAAAAGCGACTTTAAATGTTCGTTTTTTTTAAAAAATATAATTATATAAGTTTTTAACCCCAAATTAAATCTGCGTAACTTGGATGATCGATAAATGGATTTCGATTTCCTTGCTTATTATCAGCGATATTGTTTCGACTGATTTCTTCGGCGCTGACAGGATCTTCAGCATTCCACTTTCTCAATAATTTAAAACAATCGGCCACCGTATTAGCACCGATGACATCTGAAATGTAAAGTTTTCCTGTCACGCCAGCTTTTGTCGTTCCGCCAAAATCGGTTCCGTAGTGAATAAATACATACATAATAATTCGTGCAGCGTCGCCTTTCATCGAATCGGCAGGTTCGGTTACTCCATAAGTGTTTCCAGAACCAAATTTGACTTTTCCTCCACCAGCATAATCAATCATTCTAGGTGTACCAAACATCGGAGCAAAAATTGTGCTTCCTCGGTAAGAGTTATAAGTGCTAATTGAAAAACGAAGATGATGAATGTCGGCTCCAGCATAAGAAGTCGTAAAAACCTTATTACTTTTTGATTGAGGCCAAACATGTTCTTTATTATAAGAAGATGAAGTTTTTTCCTGAATAAAAACATTTGCTATCAGTACTTTTTAAGGTGCTGTCTAGGCTTCCATAACTGACATAGGTTTTGTGTGTGTCCATCATCAAATTATGAAGTTTTAATCCTAAAGCGTTGCCTTTATCGGTCGAAGAAATCGAGTTGTAATATGTCCCATTATAACTTTCTGGTGCTGTATATGATTTAGCGGTGATATTACTTAAACCATTGCTGATAATTTTGGTTGGATAGCCAGAAATTTCCGGAACTCCATAACTCGAAGAGTATGCATAAAATTGAAATAAACCTTCAATTGTAATGATATCCCCCGCTCTTATCCCTGTCGCACCAAATGACTTATCGTTTGTATAACTATATTTGTTTCCGGACTTCGTAATACAAGTATTTTTGCTGCTGATTCCATAGGCGACAATCGTCCACCCATCATCCACCAAATCGAAATATCCTGCACTGTAATATCCTGGATATTGTGCGGTTCCTGTTACACGATATATGTTAGCGGTGTCAGTTGCCTTTTTATTTGCAAGAGCTTGAACAGTAGTTACGATTGCGGCAGGATTTTCTGGATTAGGATTTCCAGATATAGGTTGAGAAGACGAAGAAGGTTGAGAAGAACTCGGTTCAGAAGATGAAATTAACGAAGAATCAGTTCCACCAGAAGGAGGATCAATTGTTTTGCATCCGCTTAAAACCAAGCTCACTAGAGCAATTGATAAGAATAGTATTTTTTTAGTTTTCATATGAAAATTATACACTTTTTTCTGAAATGTTAAATTCTTAAATCTATAAAAAAAGCCATCATTGGTGGCTTAATAGATTTATTTATAACACCCAAGGATCTTCATACGGGTCGATATAAAGTTCGTCTCCGTTTGTGTCGATTTCAATTCCTGAATCGGCAGTCTGAGTTGGAATATTTAGTTCTGGGTGAGCGTTATTAGCAGCGTAATTACTTTCTTTAGAAACACTAGCAGGTAATTTTAAATCTACAGTTTTTAAATCAATCCCAAGTGCTTTAGCAACTCCAATTCCATAGGCGGGATCGGCCATATAGCAGTGATAAATATGTCGATGTTTGATTTGCAAAGTTGCATCACCCATGTTTCGTGCTGTGTTATCAAATAAAACTTGTTGCTGTTTAGCAGTCATTGCCCTAAATAATAATCCAGGTTGAGTGTAATAATCATGGTCATCTTCACGATAGTCATAGCGAAGAATGTTTCCCCCGGTTTTTTCTAACGGTTCATCGTGTTCTTTAGTTTCGGTCCAATTGCCATAACTATTAGGTTCATAGTGAACTTCCCCTCCGTTATTTCCATCTACTCTCATCAAACCATCGCGATGATAACTGTGATGAAATTCGACACCTTTAGGAGCGTTGACAGGTATTTGATCATGGTTGATTCCTAAACGATAACGTTGCGCATCACCATAGGCAAACAAACGACCTTGGAGCATTCTATCTGGAGAATAACTTATTCCAGGAACGATATGAGCTGGATTAAATGCCGATTGTTCTACATCTGCATAATAATTATCCGGATTTTTGTTTAGAACAAATTCACCGACTTCAAGAAAAGGATAATCTTTTTTAAACCACATTTTAGTTAAATCAAACGGATTGTTTTTCATCGCATCGGCTTCTTTTTCAGTCATGATTTGGACGTACATTTTCCATCTTGGGAAATCGCCCATTTCGATAGCACTAAATAAATCGCGTTGATGACTTTCGCGGTCCTTAGCGATATTTTTTTCTGATTCCTGATCGGTAATATTTTTAATCCCTTGTTGAGAACGTAAGAAAAATTTCACCCAAACCCTTTCATTATTAGCATTGATAAGGCTATAAGCATGGCTACTATAACCGTGCATATGTCTATAACTCATCAGAATGCCACGATCACCCATCACTATAGTGATTTGTAAAAGCGCTTCCGGAAGTGAAGTCCAAAAATCCCAGTTCGTATTCGCGCTTCTCATGTTTGTCGCTGGATCACGTTTAATCGCGTGATTTAGGTCGGGAAATTTCAATGTGTCTCGGAAAAAGAACACTGGCGTATTGTTACCAACTAAATCCCAGTTCCCATCTTCGGTGTAAAATTTAAGTGCAAAACCGCGAATATCACGTTCTGCATCTGCCGCTCCTCTTTCTCCGGCAACAGTTGAAAATCTTGCAAAAAGTTTCGTTGTTTTACCGATTTTAGAAAAGATTTTTGCCTTCGTATATTTGGTGATATCGTGTGTGACGGTAAATGTTCCAAAAGCACCCGAACCTTTAGCGTGCATTCTTCTTTCAGGAATTACCTCACGGTTGAGGTGTGCGAGTTTTTCTAAATACCAAGCATCTTAGAGAACCATTGGTCCGCGTGGACCTGCACTCATTTAATCCTGATTATTAGCAATTGGCATTCCTGCTTCGTTACTAAGTTCGGGGTTTAGACCTTTTTTTTCGTTTCTACTTGAAATAGTTTTTTTAAATTGTTGTTTTTTATCTGCCATTTTTTTAATCCCTCCTTTTTGAAAATGGTTTTGTCCAATAATTAATAAAGTAATTATCTATCGTCTTACAAATATTTTGACGTTGAACAATAGAAATTTTAAATATCTAATTTTTTTTATAAATTATTTATACGTATCTTGGTAAAATTGTGACTTATAAAATAAAAAAATGTAGTTTCAAACTACACTTTTTATCTGGCGGAGCAGGAGAGACTCGAACTCTCGCACCGGTTACCCGATCTACGTCCTTAGCAGGGACGCCCCTTCACCAACTTGGGTACTGCTCCATTTAACGCTTAATTATCCTATCAAATTAAGCGCACCCGTTCAATGATTAATATGCTTTCGCAAACAAAACCACTTTAGTGGCTTTTTTGCCACAAACCAAACACTTATCATCAAATGGTTCTTGATTAAACGGCATGCAGCGAGCAGTAGCCGTTGTCAATTCTTTGATTTTCGTTTCGCAACCTTCATCTCCACACCACATCACTTTTGCATATCCACCTTTATCAAGTGCAGCATTTAATTCATCAAAATCGCGAACTTCTTGAATGTGATTTAAAAGATAACGATGTGACTTTTCATACATTTCTTTATGAATGAGGTTTAATAGTTTTTCAATTGTTTCGACTAATGAAATAGTTTTAACGACAATTTTTTCACCAGTATTTCTTTTGCTTAAAACAACTTCTTCATTTTCGATATCACGCGGTCCGATTTCTAAACGAAGAGGAACACCTTTCATTTCCCATTCTGCAAATTTATAGCCGGGAGTTTTATCTGATTCATCGAGTTTCACTCTTAAGCCAGCTCTTTTTAAAATATCGTAAATTTCACGTGCCGCAGGAATAACACCAGGTTTTTGCTGTGCAATTGGGACAACAACAACTTGAATCGGCGCAAGAAAAGGCGGTAAAACCAAGCCATTATCATCGCCGTGAGCCATGATAACCGATCCGAGTAAACGCGTTGAAACACCCCACGATGTTTGATATGGGTGTTCTAATTTTCCTTCTTTGGATTGATACGCCACATTAAAAGCTTTTGAAAATCCCTGTCCGAAATAATGAGTGGTTCCACTTTGAAGCGCTTTTCCATCAGGCATCAAAGCTTCGATAGAATAGGTTTCTTCAGCGCCGGCAAATTTTTCTTTATTAGTTTTTTGTCCTTTGACAAAGGGAATCGCTAATAAATCCTTCCCGAGGTCATCATATATTTCAAGCATTGCTAATGTTTCAGTTCTTGCTTCAACTTCACTCTCATGCATTGTATGGCCTTCTTGCCAGAGGAATTCGCTTCCTCTTAAAAATGGGCGAGTAGTCTTTTCCCATCTCACCACCGAGCACCATTGATTATATTTTTTTGGTAAATCACGATAAGAGGAAATTATTTTTGCATAATGCTCACAAAACAGAGTTTCAGAAGTCGGACGAATAATAAGTGGATCATCGAGTTTGTTTTTGCCCCCGATGGTACAAATTAAAGTTTCGGGTGCAAATCCTTCAACATGCTCTTTTTCTTTGTTGAATAAAGTAGTTGGAATAACAAGTGGCATATAGCAATTTTCATGTCCGGTTTCTTTAAAGCGCCGATCTAAATAACTTTGAATCAACTCCCAAATGGCATAACCGTATGGTCGATAAATGATAAAACCTTTAACCGATGAATAATCCATCAATTCAGCCTTTAAACAAACATCAGTGTACCACTGAGCGAAGTCGGTTTCCTGACGAGTGATTGACTCGTTTTTAATTTTCTTGTTTTCCATTCATTTATCTCCTCTTATAAATATTTAGCAAGACTTGCAGTTTTTTCAAGTTTCTTTTTCTCGATTGGAACAACCATTTCATTTCCAGAACCAATCACATCACTAGACACTAAATAAATTCCCGATTTTACAACCAACTCGACTTCTTGCCACCCGGATGGTTCGGAGGCGATGATTGGTTTTTCATATTTTAATAGACTTTCAATCAGAGTTCGAATAGAAAGATGAGAAATGCCGGTCTTTTTAATTTCGGTGGTCATTGAAACACCAGCAATAAAATAATCGAAATGTTTATATAAAAGAGGGTCGAGCAATAAATTCTTGTCGACCATTGTCAAAGCGAGTTCATAACCAAATAAACGCAATTTTTCAAAATGGTCGAATAGTTCTGCGGTGTGGGCAGTATTTTGATTGAGCTCTTGTTCATCAAAAACTAAGACGAGGCGAATTCGTTTTGTCCCATGTATTTGTGGAATCACAGTTTCGATATTTTCAAAATCAAATACTGAAACATGATAAAAAAGTCGATTGTTACGTTCGTTATTTTGCTCCGCAAAGCGATTGATGATATTCCTTGCTATAACCGCAAATAATTCTCTCGATTTTCCGCATTGATTAGCGTATTTCATCATCTCATAATAACTAGAAAAAGAAGAGCCAAAAAGCTTAATGTAGGAGAAATATCCTAAAGTACTTTTCTTTTTTACATTTGCAATCGGCCGGAATAAATAACGGATTTTGTTGTTTTTGATCGCCGAATCGATTTGCTCTCGGTAGCGTTCATGGATTAACTCTGGAACCGCAGTCTTTTCGTAAAAATAAATTTGTTTTTCGTTTTGATCTGCAAACAAAGATGCTTCTTGAGCGTGTTTAACAATCGTCTCAAAGTCTTGATAATATTGACTGTTTTGAACAATTCCAATCGTGAATTTTATCAAAGTCTGAAAACCGTTGACCAAAATGCTTCTTGTCATTTCTTTTGCGACAGAAGTTGCCAAACGATAAGCTTCTTCTCTCGTCTCTAATTTTAAGTCAACGAGAATCAATTCTCTGTTATTTATATCGATTATTTGTCTAATTTTATTTTGTTCCA
>JBAYST010000021.1:0-14653 GCA_041676005.1 Bacilli bacterium
AACTGCGCCAACTATGTATAATTACAATTATTTACTAGACGTTCTGGATGGTGATTACTGTGCGATGGATATAGAGGGTCTTAATCTCATTAAAACCCGTTATGAAGCGATGACGAGTTCTGAGATCGCTCACTTCAATATCGAAGTTATCACCGGTCAGGATTCCAATGAATATACCGGTTTAGAAGCTTATAACCAAGCAATGAATAGAAGAGCAGAATTATCCGACACATTCACTATTGTGGGATTAACTTATAATTTATTTGAAAATAACAATTTGTTATTCTTAATGCTTATCGTTTTTGGTTCATCTATACTTTCTATTACTTTTATTCACCTACGTAAGAAAAAAAGATATTAGAATATTTTAAAGGAGAAAAATAAATATGTCTGAAGAGAGAAGAAAGAAGAGAAAAGAAAAACGGAAAAAGATAATTCAGGATTTTACTAAATTCATTTCTCGTGGCAGCGTCATAGATATGGCGGTCGGCGTTGTCATCGGAGGAGCTTTTGGTGCTATCGTCACAAGTTTAGTCGGCATTTTATTAAGTGTCAGCACCTGGGGTGTCCCTGGTGGATTATCAGGATTAGTTACCGTTTTGCCGGCCTTAAATCCATCTCAAACCGCAACTACACTTGGTTGGGAAAACGTTTATAGTTTTAGTGATTTTGCTGCAAAAGCAGAAGAAATTGGTGGAATGTCATCGCAAGAAGCTCAATTGTTTATGAACGCATACACGCAAAGAGGCAATACTTTTTATTATAAGGGTTGCGCGATTATCGATTGGGGTTCATTTATTAATGCAATCATCACTTTCTTAATTGTTGCCCTTACCTTATTTATTATCTTAAAAACATTTAATTATCTTCAGGCCAAGAGACTAGCGATCGAAGAAAAAATCAAAGAGCAATATTATGTAAAACATCCCGACGAAAGACCTGTCCCTGAAGAACCAAAAGCACCAGCTCCAACTGAAGTCGAACTTTTAACCGAAATCAGAGACGCTCTAAAATCGAAACCAAATAAAGATAAAGATAAATAGTTTTTAGCCTTCATAATAAAAACAGATTGTTTGAGGTAATCTCATCAATCTGTTTTTTGTTTTATTACTTTTTTAGTTCTTCTTTTAGAAGATATTGTTCTAGTTCCCAATCTGGATGTGCGTCGATAATCTTTTGAAGTGCTTCATTGAACAATTTAATTTCGACTACCTTCCTAGCAGGGTTAGTTTGTTTCAAAGCAGATTTTAAGGTGTTGAGCGCAATGATGCATTCAGAACGAGATTTATCAAATAAGCCTTCCATTAAAATATATGTCCGAATCGAAACCATTGAAACATCTTTAGAAATATCTCGTCGAATTGGCACTGGGACTTTTTCTTCAAAATATTTTTTCGCTTCGTCTATAGGAAGCGTCATAATTTTGATATAAATAATTTGGGCAACTGCGCGCAAATAAACGGTATCAGAAATATCGTTTCGTGCAGCGATAATGTTTTCAATTAAGACTTCTGCTTCTTTAAATTCTTTTTTATCGAGTAAAACATAAACTTTGTTCAGATTTAAATCGGCTGTGAAATTAGTGATTTGATCAAAGACCTTGATCTCAACATCTTGATTGCCACTAGCAATTTCGTGTTCAACTCTTAATAACTCGTTAAAAGCTGCACGGTTTTTAGCGTTGCTCACTAATGTCAAACGATATCCATCAGTCGCAGAATCTAGTTTAAACGGCATAATGTTATATAAAAGTATTAATAAACCAATAAAAGCAAAGATGACAAAGAAATATGCGACATCCCAAATTGTGGCTGATAATTCTCCAGTTTTTGTTGCAACGATAAATAAAAATGCAACAGCGATTACTTCAATAACGTAAAACAATGAACCGAACAATAAAAACGCAGTCGGATTCGGTTCTTTTTTATGATTAGCCTTAGGATAAATTTTTGTTTCTCCTGTCAGACCATCAAAAGACGCGAATTTGAATTTGATGCGGTCATTGAGTTTATACCAGCATAATCCGAGAATATTTAAAGATGCGACGTGGTAACCGCCAATCTTTGCTCCTACTAAATGAGCGAGTTCAAAAATCACGGCGTTAAAAACTAAACCTGAAATAACTCCGCCGATAACGTATACGACAAACATGTCACCGAGATAAGTTTGTCCAGCTCTAGCTTGAAGAACAGTAAGGCCAAAAAGCAACGCAATAGCTAAAATAAATATGTAGACTATTACCGCGGTCAAATCTTCTTTTTTCATTTCATTTCTCCTTTTTTATTTGAAGTGCACTATATATTTTCCGTGCCACTTCTTTATCTAATGGTTTTAAGTGATGAGCAACCATACGTGTCCCACCTTCTGTCAATAATTCAACCATTTTATCGATGTCGGGATTTTCAATTCCTAATTCTTTAAACGAAAGAGGCATATTTATTTTTTTAAAGTAATCAATTAATTCTGTGAGCCCTTTTTCTGCGTTTATCTTTTTGTCTTCATGGTGAAGATTAAAAACATTTTGCGCAAAACGATCGAATTTATCAAGGTCATATTCTAAATAGTATCGAGCCCATGCAGGAAATAATGCAGCCAATCCTGCTCCGTGAGCCACAAGGGGATATAAACCACTTAAGACATGTTCGAGTTGATGAACAGGCATGACATATTTTTTTCCAATCGAAGTTAATCCGTTATGAGAGAACGATGAATAGAGCAACAAATTAGCTCTAGCATCATAATTATTTGGTTCATTATAAGCAATTAGTCCTGCTTTCAAAGTTTTCTTTATCAATATTTCGCTTAAAGCATCTGCTGGTTCATCATCGCTTGGCGAATAAGAAAAATATCTTTCTAAAGTGTGCATTATAATATCGACAATTCCATATCCGGTTTGCACTTTAGGAACCGAAAAAGTCAGTTCTGGATTTTCAATCGCAAAAAGTGGTCGATTAAAAATGGAATTGTATCCTCTTTTGACTCCGGTTGAATCATCTTGAATGACGCATGAAGTTGACATTTCTGATCCACTCGCAGCAATGGTGACGATTACTCCTAACGGCAAAGACTTGGTGGGGACATATCGTTTGAGAGAAATATCAAATGGATCACCGTCATAATAAAATCCGGTTGAAATAAGTTTTGCCGCGTCCATCACTGAACCTCCGCCAATAGCGAGAATAAAATCGATCTGTTTTAGACGCGCGATTTCAATTCCTTCTCTAACGAATTCAATTGTCGGATTTGGTCTAGCCCCAGGAAACTCAGTGATTTCAATATTCACGTGTTTTATAAATGTTTTGATTCTGTTTAAAAGTCCGCTTTCAATAATTGATTTTTGTCCGTAGACCAAAAGAACATTCGTCGCTTTATAGTCTCTTAAAATTTCACCGATTCTTTCTTCTTCTTTTCGACCAAAATATAATTTGGTGGGGAGATCGAAGGTAAATGAATCAATCATTGAACTGCCCTCTTAGAAATAACGTTTTTAATTGCTTTTTGCAAAAAATTGGTGGGAATAGAAAGGAAAACTTGTTTTAATCCTTCTTCACTTGGCGACCGGAAATTATCTAAATAGAAGATGATTTGAAAAGCAAAACCAGCTGCATTATATCGGGCAATAGCCTTCTTCTCAAAGTCGTTTAATTCCTTTGCCTCATCAATTTTCAAAATTAAGGACATCAACGTTCTATAACAATTGTTATTGATAAATTCAAAAAATAAATCCTTTCCAGCAGAGTGGAGAGTTTCCTTTATAAAATTTTTATTTTTTGAATAGTAATAAAAAATGCGTTTCAACATTTCGTCTACGTTTTTAGAATCCTCGATGTCTTCAATTTTTTCATTTAAAAATACAAGGGTGAGAAGGTCATATATGTCATGAAAATGATAATAAAATGTTTGACGATTAACCTTACATTTTTTGGCTAAATCCGTCACTGAAATATTGTCTAAAGAATTTTCTTCAGACATCATCGTTTTTAAAGCTTGTGCTAAACGATATTCAGTTTTCATTTCTCTAACTTTATAAGCTCCTTTGCAATTTGTGCTCCGACTAAAGCATTATTAAGAACTAGTTTAATATTAGATTCCAAAGAATCTCCCCCGGTTAACTCGCTTACTTTTTGCAACAAAAATGGTGTTGTATCTTTACCTCTGATCCCTTTTTGTTGCATTTCAATTAAAGCGTGTTCAATCGCTTGATCAATAACTTTTTGATCCATGGCATATTGCTCGGGAATAGGGTTAACTATCAAGACCCCGCCTTCTAATTTATTTTCGCGTTTTTTCTTAATGACCAAGGCCGCTTCTAAAACATTTTTTAAAGTATGTTCGAGTTTTATTCCTGAATGCCTAGTATAAAAATTTGGAAGTTCATCTGTTTGATAACCCAAAACTGGGACACCTTTAGTTTCTAGATATTCCATCGTCAATGGTAAATCCAAAATTGCTTTACACCCTGCACAAATAACGGTGACATTGGTCTTTGCTAGTTCTTCAAGGTCAGCAGATATATCAAACGTTTCTTGTGCTCCACGATGAACGCCACCGATCCCTCCGGTGACAAAGACTTCAATCCCGGCTTGATGAGCGAGGATCATCGTCGCTGCTACTGTGGTTGCCCCCCATTCTTTTTTAGCATAAATAATAGGTAAATCTCGTCTAGAAACCTTCAAAATCCCTTTCTTTTGCCCAAATTGTTCAATTTCTTCTTCGTTCATCCCGATAATTACATCTCCATCAATGATTCCAATAGTCGCCGGGATTGCACCTTGTTCACGGATTTGTTTTTCAACCAAAAGCGCGGTTTCAACATTTTTGGGGTAAGGCATTCCGTGAGAAATAATCGTCGATTCTAAGGCGACGACAGGATGTCTTTTTAATAAAGCTTGTTGGACTTCTGGATTAATCTTAATCATTTTTTCTTACCTCTGCCTCTTATTATTCTAATAATTGACGTCGCGCTTATATATAATGCAGCACAAGTTACAATTATCAAAGCGAGCTGCATAACGTTATGCGCTAAAATCTTTGAAAAATCGATTTGTAATAACTCGTGCTTTCCGCTCGTTCGATCGACGATAAACCCGATGATGAGTGCACTTATATTGATAAAGGAGACACCTCCTAAAACTAAAGATCGATATAAATTAAGTGGTCGAGAAACCTCATACAACAAGACAAGAGGCAATATTCCCATGACGATTGCTGCCATGCTAATGATGGTTCCTTCATGGAGGGCGACATCATCAATATAAAACAGGTAAGTAAATAAAACTCCAATTATCATCATAATTGCACCTGGCACAGCATTGCGAAAGACGTTAGTGATAAATTTTCCTTCAATTGGTTCTGAATTTTCTTCCACTGCTAAAAATAAAGCGCCTAATCCAATAACACTCATTTCCCAGAGATAAAAATTATTCGGTACAAACGGAAAAGAGACCCCGTCAATTAAATAGGTAATAAGAAATAACACAGAAAAGAAAACAGCAAAAATAGTTTTCATCAAAAATAGAGCTCCAGTTCTTTGAATGTTGTTAACAACTCTTCTTCCTTCGGCGACGACATTTGGAAGATTTGAAAAGTTCGAATCGAGTAAAACTAATTGGGAAACATTTTTAGCGGCATCAGCGCCGCTTGCCATGGCGATAGAACAGTCGGATTTCTTTAATGCGAGAATGTCATTTACACCGTCTCCAGTCATCGCGACAACTTCTTTGGCTTTTTTAAACTCTTCAATCAAAACTTCTTTTTGTTCAGGAGAAACTCTTCCAAAAACCACATATTTTAAAGCATTTTGTCGTACTTCGTCTAAAGACATATCTCCTAGTGAGATATATTTTTCACTTTGCTTAATGCCCGCTCGTTTAGCTATTTCACTGACCGCTTTTGCATTATCTCCGGAAATCACACGAATTTTTACACCATTATCGCTAAACCATGAGAAAATCTCTTTGGCGTCTTCACGAATGTGTTCTTCTAAAACTAGTAATGCAACGATCTTCATTTTTCCTTCAATTGTTTTACGTTTAATTGGGTTAGTCGCTTTTGCTAATGCTAAAACACGATGACCTTTTTTTGAATACACTTCCGTTTCTTTTAATAATATTTTTTTATTCTCAACATCAAGAAATTCAAGGGCACCAATGACGTATGTTCCCTTATGAAATGTCGCGGCCGAGAATTTATATCGGCTGTCAAACGGAATCACTTCTAATGCTTTATCCGTTTTTTCAAATGGATAAGCTTCTAAAAGGGCTTGAGCCGTCGCGTTTTTATCTTTTGTCGCAAGGATGACGTTTGAAATCAACAACTCAAGCGATTGAATAGATTCTTCAGATTTGTTTATCAAAGTCATCACTCTCATCGTTCCATCGGTAATCGTGCCGGTCTTATCTAAACAAAGCATAGTACTTCTTGCTAACATTTCTAAGGAGTAGAACTCTTGGACAAGAGTCCGCTTTTGACTTAAATTGATCACCCCTACTGTGAGCGAAAACGAGGTTAACAAATACAATCCGCCTGGAATCATCGCAATCATCGACCCAGCAAATGTTCCGACTTCATTTTTAAAATCATTTACAAAATGATCATAATGAAGACCGATTGTCAAAATCGCGATAACCGCGATGATGATTCCAATTGTTAAAAATAAGTACTTCAATGATTTTTTAAATTGCGAACTATTAGCTTTTTGAACTCTTGCAGTCGCTTGTAAACTAGTTGCATAATTTTCTTTACCGACATGAATCACACGACATTTAACAGTTCCGCTTACAACATAAGAACCAGAAAATAGACGTTCTCCTATTGTTTTGTAAACAATATTTGATTCGCCGGTGATAAGTGACTCATTAATTCCAACTTCTCCTTCAACAATTGTCGAATCAGCGGGTATTTGATTCCCAGCACTTAAAATGACGATATCATCACGAACGATTTCGTTTATCGAGATTTTCTGTTCCTGTTGATCTCGAATGACAATTGATGTTGGTTCAACCAAGACTTTTAACTTTGCCAAAAGTCGATGGGCTTTAATGTCTTGATATAATCCAATACAAATATTAGCGATATAGACGGTGGCAAAAATCAAACTCGAATATCGTTCAGCGATAATCAAAAGAGTCGCGATAATAACTAAGAGCAAATTAAAAAAAGTAAATATGTTAGTGACAAAAATTTCAAAATAAGATTTCCCAATCACTTGTTTTGTTTTGTTAGTGAGTTTTGAACGAACTCTTTCACTTACTTCTTCACTACTCAAACCTTGAATCGGATCGGTTTCTAACGCTTCGATTTTGTCTTTTTTAGGCGCACCCATACACATATCATAGAAAAAAACTTGAACATTGTCCAAGTTTTATCTTTTCTATTTTCTTCTTATTCGGTCACAAGCGAGAAAATTTTTAAATCTCTCTCTTCGCGAACAATTTTTTCTTCTTCGTCCTTTTCAAGATAATGGTAATCGGTCTTAACCACCATTCCTTCTTCGACCACTAATTCGTGCTTAATAGTGTATGTCATCGAAGTGCTTGCTCCAGTAGAAATGGTTTTACTTAAAATACTGACAATATTGACCACCCCTTCATCAATCGTAGCGCCGCCGGTTTTTACATAATCATTGAAATTAGGATTTGACAAAACCGAAGACATCCCAGTTAAAAAGTTTTTGCTCTGCACGAGATTCAGTTTTGCTTTATATCCTGAAATCGTAAAAAAGTTGTGCTTTGAAATATTCAAAGATGCGTCTTCATAAATTCGTGATTCGATAAAAGACACAGTGGCCATGTCCGCTTCTAATTTATATTGTCCAGTGACGTCAATGTCGGTTTCTGCGCCTTCTTCACTAGAATCAAAAACATCTTTAAAATATGTTAAATCGCCAGAAATTTTACAGGCCACATCATCTCTAATCAAGTTTTCGGTTTCAGCAAGAACCACATTTCCTTCATCAAAAATAATCCCTGAAGGTAAATCGTTGTGCCCATAATCATAAAGGATGGAGTCAATCGTTTCTCTTTGCATTTTATTAGGACGCATGTCGTTTGTTGAAATCACATTCAAAACGTTATTTAACTCAGCAGAAGTGAGAACGGCACCTCCGGTCTTACCAATACTTGAAATAGTATTTTTTAAAGTATCGTTTTGTTCAAAACCAAAATCACTCGGATTAAGAGTTGGGGCTTCAAAAGAATCAGGTTCTTCATATGAAAAAACATCATTTGGTGGAATGTTGTTTTTACATCCTGTCAGTAAAATTATAGTCAGTAGAAGCGATAATTTTTTAACTGTTTTTTTCATCTTTTATCCTCTTTTTTTGAAAATATCTTTTAATCAACGACGCGCATTCCTCTTTTAGAATTCCGCCTCTGATCTCTAATTGATGATTGAGTCCCTTTTGGGCAAACAAATTATAAGAAGAACCGAGCGCTCCTCCCTTGGGATCTTTTGCACCGTAGACGACTTTTGCCATTCGAGCCCATAAAATAGTACCCGCACACATTGAACACGGTTCAATTGTCACATAAATCGTGCAACCAACCAATCGCCAAGACTTGATTTTTCGGCAAGCTTTGCGAATTGCAACGATTTCAGCATGATCTGTTGGATCTTTTGTTTTTTCTCGTTTGTTGTGACCTTTTGCAATCACTTTCCCGTCTTTAACAATTACCGCCCCGACAGGTACTTCATCGCGAAGAATTGATTTTTCTGCCTCTTTTAAGGCTAGATTCATGTAATGAATGTCGTCTTTCATATTGATAAGGACCACCGCACATGAGAGAAATGTTTAAGGCTGCTATGTTCCCATCCTGACCTGGTTCGCACTCTCTCATCGCGATGGCAAAATTATTATATCATAACTCATCGTTATTTTTTGATAACAAAAAAGAGAGTTGTGAGCTCTCTAGTTTGTCATTTAATTATTTAATCGGCTTTAAGATTTTCACTCCTCCCATGAATGGCCAAAGACATTCAGGAAGAAGGACCGAACCATCGGATTGCTGAAATTGCTCTAATAACGCAGGGAAGATCCGCGAAGTTGCTAACCCTGAACCGTTTAATGTGTGGGCAAATTTCACTTTCTCGGTTTCTTTATCTCGGTAGCGGACCATTCCGCGTCGTGCTTGATAATCTCGAGCGTTGCTCACACTTGAAACTTCTTTATAAATTCCGATCGAAGGAATCCAAACTTCAATATCATAGGTTTTAGCCATCGCATGAGAAATATCTCCGGCAGCTAATTTACTGACTTGATAATGAAGTCCGAGTAATCGAACTAGACGTTCCGCTTTTTCTACCATTTCAATAAACGCTAAATCGCTTTGATCTTGCGTGGTGTATTGAACCATTTCAACTTTGTTGAATTGGTATCCACGAATCGTCCCTCTTTCTTCGGTTCGATAACTACCTGCTTCTTTTCGATAGCACGGAGTATAAGCAAAATATTTTTTTGGTAATTCATTTTCACTGAGAATTTCGTCCCGGTGCAAATTCACTAACGCGGTTTCTGCAGTGGGTAGAAGAAACTTTACCGGTTCGACGTCTTCGAGCCAAAAAACATCTTCTTTAAATTTTGGAAATTGTCCGGCGACATAACCTGATTTTTCATTGAGAAGATGAGGAGGTAAAATAAATTCGTATTTATCTTTGAGATGCTCGGCGATGAAAAAATTGAGCAGTGCCCACTCGAGTTGTGCGCCGAGTCCGGTGTAAACCCAAGAACCACGCCCGGCAATTTTAGCACCTCTCTCAAAATCGATTAAACCCAAAGACTCCGCTAGTTCAACATGATCTTTGATTTTAAAGCCGAATTCAGGTTTGTTTTTGAAAGTTGAAACTACTTGATTGTTCTCTTTTCCACCAGCCACTAAATCATCATCAGGAATATTGGGTAGAACAGCTAAAAAATCATTTATTTTGTTTTCAAGTTCTTTGAGTAAAACCTCGTTATTTTTGTTTTTTTCATCTAAATCCTTCACTTTTGCAAAGATTTCACCGATATTTCCGCCTTCTTTTTTAACTATTGGGACAGATTTAGAAAGACGGTTTTGTTCCGCCTTATTCGCCTCGACTTGGATCAACAGTTCTTTGCGTTTAACATCCCAAGACAAAAGTTCTTTAAAATCTGTTTCCCAACCTTTTTTAAATAAACTCTTTCTAATTTTTTCAGCATTTTCGCGAATCAGATTAATGTCTAACATAGACTAACCTCCAATTTTCTTCTTCCGTTTTAATTCTTGTTCATAAATCCAGTTTAATCGTTCTCCGATAGTCGTTAAAGAGGCTTTCTTCACCTTATCATAAGTCGTTAGGGTAGTAGAATGGAGTTTCCCATCTAAAAAATCTTTAGTTAGAGAAACAATTGTTTCGCTAAATTTTGCAATATAGCCGTTTTCTCCATCGGTTAAAAAACCGGGGAACAAAGCTTGTTCTCGAACGATTAATTGACATTTGGCCGCCATCGCTTCCATCAAAGAAACGAATCCGGCCTTTTTATATCCCGGAAGCATGAAGATCTCAGCGTTTAGCAATGCAGAATGATAGATATCAAAAGGTACCATTTGATTAAACTTAACATTTTTAGGTGCTTTTTTGATCAACCCTTTGATTTTGCTGTTTGCCCTGATTTTAGATTGAGAATGACCAAAGAAATAAAATAGGGCGTTTGGGCATTTGTTTCCTGCACTGATAAAAGCGTTGATTCCTTCTAATGAATCATATTCTCCAACAGCGACGACGAGTTTTTTGTTTTTCTCTTCTCGGAAGTATCGATAAAACAAATCCTTTTCTTCCTCTTTTTCATAATCAAAAATCGAGAGATTAATTCCTGGAGGAACGACAGAAATTCTATTTTTTACCCCGTTGCTAATCAATAAATCTCGCGCAGATTCACACGGAACTAAAACGTGTGAAGCGCGGTTTAAAAATTTAACATCTTTAGAAAGAATTGTGTTTATAATTTCTCCGTCTTTATATTTAAAATCTAAAAAAGAAGCGTTTGGATCATTTTCACACATTAAGGCGCTGACGATGATGGGTGCGTTTTTTTCTTCTGCGTCCATAAAGAATCCTTCTTCTTTAGAAGAAACGAGGTGGACGACATCGTAATTATCTAGTGGATAATCAGTCGATGAAACATCCACTAATTCGAGCGCATCTTTAATCGATTTATTAAGACGCGCACTCTCAAAATTGTCTTTATGAATATTTGGTTTACGGGAAATTAAAACCTTCATAATCCCTCAACTATTCTTCGTCGTTAGAATTTTTATCTTTTTCGTGTGACAAATCGATTGGAGCATCATCATCACTAGTGATGTTTTCTTCTTGGTTGATGTTTTCTTCTTCGGCGAGTTCGTCGAATTCTTCTTCACCTTCTTCAAGATGATCAACAATTGCAATTGAAGCAACACGTTGTTTGCCTTCTAATTTAATAATTCGAACTCCTTGCGTATTTCTGCCTGCGATTTTCACCTGACTAAGCGGAGTCCGAATGACGATTCCGGCTAAGGTGATCACGAGCAAATCTTCAACACCATCTACAGCAGAAATATTGACGAGCGTTCCGACTTTTTCATTAGATTTAATCGTCAACACTCCTTTTGTTCCGCGTTTCGTCAAACGATAATCTGCAAACTCTGACATCTTTCCAGAACCTTTATCGGTAATTGCAAGAATGTATTTGCCTTCAAGTGAAGAGGTGACGCCGATGACTTTAGCGCCATCGGAAACGTTCATTCCTTTGACACCTGCAGCCGCTCTTCCCATCGGACGAACGTCTTGCTCGTTGAATTTAACCATTTTGCCATTATCGGCTGCAATTCCTAAAAGTGTATCGCCATCTGTGCATTTTACGTCGAGTAGCATGTCGCCTTCTTTAAGACCGATTGCAATTTTTCCGTTTTGACGGATGGACGCGAATTCTTTAATAGCAGTTCGTTTGACAATCCCGTTTACCGTCACAAAGAAAAGGTAACGATCCTCTCCATAGGCATCAACAGGAATGATCGCCTTAACATGTTCGTTTTGATCGACATTTAACAAGTTGACGACCGGGATTCCTTTGCTGTTGCGACCGAATTCAGGTACTTGATATCCGCGAATTCGATAAACTTTACCAAAATCAGTAAAGAACAATAAATCCGTGTGTGTTTTAGTAAAGAGCATCACATCGACAACGTCATTTTCATTTGTCATCATTCCTCTTACACCTCGACCACCTCGGTTTTGGGCTTTAAAGATATCTGATGGAAGACGTTTAACGTATCCACTTCTTGTCAAAGTGACGACAATATCTTTAACCGGAATTAAATCTTCATCATCAATAGTCGCTAATTCATCGGAAATAACCGTTCGACGTTTATCGGCGAACCTAGCCTTGACTTCTTCTAATTCTTTAATGATTACTTCAATGATATTTTCACGATCTTTTAAGATGAATTTATCTCTTTGAATGTTGAGTTCAAGTTGAGCTTTTTCAGCTTCTAATTTTTGAGTTTCAATTCCAGTGAGACGTCTGAGACTCATTCCCATAATCGCTTGAACTTGAGGATCGCTTAAATTAAATTTTTCAATCAATGATTTTATCGCCGCTTCAGGAGTAGCGCTTGCTTTGATGATGTCCACGATTTCATCGATGTTATCGTGACAGATCAAAAGTCCTTCGACAATGTGAAGACGGTCTTCGTCTTTTTTAAGTAAGAATTTAGTTCTTCTTTCAATGACTTCGACTTGGAAATTCAAATACGCTCTCAACATCTCGGTAATCGGGAGAATTTTTGGTGCTCCCTCAATAAGACAAAGATTGATAATTCCATAACTCGTCTGCAACTGTGTGTTCTTATAAAGTTGGTTCAAAATGACTTCGGGAACAACATCGCGGCGGAGCTCGATGACGACACGAATTCCTTCTTTGTTGGATTCGTCTCGAATATCAGTAATCCCGTCTATTATTTTATCTCGCACGAGATTTGCCATGTTTTCGATCATATTCGCTTTGTTTACTTGATAAGGAATTTCGGTGATAATAATGCGTGATTTGCCTCGTTCGGCTTCTTCGATTTCCGCTTTGGAGCGAATGACAATCGAACCATTTCCTCTTGAATATGCGTCTCTGATTCCTCGGCGGCCTAAAATGATTCCGCCGGTTGGGAAATCTGGCCCGTGAATATAATTTTCTTCGATTTCTTCTGGAGTGATTTCTGGGTTTCTTGCCAGTGCAATAACACCATCGATAACCTCTCCTAAGTTATGAGTAGGAATGTTGGTCGCCATTCCAACCGCAATTCCGTTAGATCCGTTGACAAGTAAGTTTGGAAAGCGTGCTGGCAAAACCACAGGCTCGATTTCAGTGCCGTCATAGTTATCGACAAAATCAACTGTATCGCAATTGATATCTCTTACCATTTCTAAGGCGAGTTTTGCCATTCGAGCTTCGGTATATCGCATCGCCGCGGCTTCATCGCCATCTACTGAACCGAAGTTTCCGTGTCCATCTACCAATGTGTTTCTCATTGAAAATGGTTGGGCCAATCGGACGAGAGTTTGATAAATCGCTGAGTCCCCATGCGGGTGATATTTACCCATTACGTCACCGACGATTCTCGCACATTTTTTGTATGGTTTATCCGGTTGCATCCCCGCTTCGTTCATTCCATAAATAATTCTTCGATGCACAGGTTTTAAGCCGTCTCTTGCATCTGGAATTGCACGCGAAACAATGACGCTCATCGCATAATCGAGAAACGAACTTTGAACTTGCTTAACGATTTCAGTATCTTGCATGCCGGCGACAATTCCATCTTCGATTTGATGGATTTCGTCCTCATCAACTTCTTCAATACTGTCTAAGTTTTCTTCTTCTAAAACTTTCTTTTCTTTTTCGTCTGCCATCTTGTTCTCCTTTCTAGACATCGAGGTTCTTCACGAATTTAGCATTAGCGTGAATGAACTCTTTGCGTGGATCGACGTTATCACCCATCAAGTCTGTAAATACTTGTTCGGCTTTAATCGCGTCTTCCATTTTGACATTGAGCATTTTACGGGTTTCAGGATTCATCGTAGTATCCCATAGTTGCCCTTCGTCCATTTCACCAAGACCTTTGTAGCGTTGGAACGGATAACCAGGTCTTAGGTTGAGTTGTTTTTTAAGCGCTTCTAATTGTTCGTCGTTATAGCAATAAAAAGTTTTGTGATTGTATTCAACCTTATACAAAGGTGGTTGTGCAATGTAAATGTGACCTTGTTCGAGCAAAGGTCTCATAAAACGATAGAAGAAAGTGAGTAATAAAATTCGAATGTGAGAACCGTCGACGTCAGCGTCGGTCATGATGACGACTTTGTGATATCGAATTTTTTCAACATCAAATTCTGGGTCGATTCCTCCTCCGATCGCGGTGATCATATTTCCGATTTCCGCGTTTGCAAAAATTCTCTTCGCCTGAGCTTTTTCGACGTTTAAAATCTTTCCACGTAGTGGAAGGATTGCTTGTGTTTCACGGTTTCTTCCGTTTTTAGCCGAACCTCCTGCAGAGTTACCTTCAACGATAAAAAGTTCACACTCTTCTGGTTTTCTGCTGGAACAATCCGCTAACTTTCCAGGAAGGGTCGTAATATCTAAAGCCCCTTTACGACGAATGTTTTCCCGAGC